>JAGXSZ010000015.1 GCA_018333515.1 Actinomycetota bacterium | reverse complement strand
GAGATGGCGCTTCGCCTCGCCCGCTTGTTCGGCAATACGCCGGAGTTTTGGCTCAACGCTCAGCGTGCCGTAGATCTTTGGGAGGCAGCGCGGGCCGGCAAGAAGAAGATTGAGCGTATCAATCCATTAAGTGTCGCATAGCACTTGAAGTAGAAAAATGAAGGAGAATCAATAAGCGCCTAACAAGGCGACGTCGCCGACGCACAATTAGCTTGCCTATTAGCTTCTAAGTTGGCGGCGCAAGGCTGATCGTCAGCGTTATGTTAAAATTTTAATAAAAATCTACCACAAGCAAAAGGAGCAAGCTAATGTCGATCATATCCATGTTTTACGGAATCATAGTTCAACTGTTCTTTTTTGACAACGACAAGCACCACACCCCACATATTCATATTCGGTATAGTGAATTCAGGGCTTCTGTTGATATCGCAACGGCGGAAATACTGGAGGGAGAAATACCTCAGCGGCAACTGCGATTAGTGTAGGCTTGGATTGAGATACACCGAGATGAGTTGATGGCCGACTGGTCCCTTGCCGTCGAAGGAAATATGCCGTTTAAAATTGAACCGCTTAAATAGGAGGAAGAAAATGACCCCGGACGTCATTGAGTTTGAGATTCTGACCGACTATAGAATTAAGGTAACTTTATCGAGCGGAAAAACCGGAGTATTTAATGTTGCTCCATACCTTGACAAAGGAATCTTCACGGAATTGAAGGATTATAGCTATTTCAAAAGAGCGAGAATTGAATTCGGAACTCTCGTATGGCCGAATGAACAGGATTTCAGTCCTGAGACAATAGAGATAAAAATGGAGGAGATAGCATAACAAGCGGCTTCACCGGACAGCAAAACGCGCCGCCGGTGAGCTTTGACCCCGCCGGAAAACCGCACGCCGGGATTTGTGCTGGGCTGTCGGGCAACTCGCAGCCTACCGCGATTCTTCTACCCTAGCGTCACCGGAATCGCTTTCCTTACATCGGCGATGTGCTCTGCTCCGTGGGCAAGAGAACTGTTTGGAAAGGTGATAAAAATGAGAGAAGAATATGATTTTTCTGAGGCAAAAAACTCGTATGCCGGCATGCTTAAGCGGCAGGTTACTATTCGCATGGATCAGATAGCGATAGAATTGTAGTTATAACCGTCTATGTGTTTTATGGTACCTGGAGGTAAGACGTGCGAGTATCTTATGATACGACCCATGATGTCTTGTATATTAAGTTTGCGGATGCTGTTGAAAAAGTAACCAGCAAGAATGTTGATGCGGATATAACGCTGGGTTTTGATAAAGACGGGAAGATAGCCGGTATTGAAATCCTCGACGCATCACAGCATGTAGACTTAACCAACCTGTTGCCGGTCCACATCGACAAAAAAGCCGCCGGATAGGGCCACGTAAGCTACGGTGCCGTTTCGGGCGGGGCCTCGGTAAGGTGACGCCGGCCGCCCTAAGGAGAGCGGCGGAAGTGTCGCTGTCGCAAAGGCCGGATAGACCAAGCGAGCCACATGTCATACCTTCCGACATTCATTCGCAACTCATTTATTGTAAAGCGGCTATGATATTCGAACGGTCCAAGAACTCCCGGGCCACAAAGACGTAAAAACCACGATGATTTACACCCATGTCCTCAACCGCGGACCGGCTGGGGTTCGCAGCCCGGTAGATATGTCGTAAGGTTAAATAAGGTAGTTTTGGAGAGGATTATACGCCGATCCGTATAAGACGCCATGATAAAACGGCGTTTAATCAAAATAGGTGTATTTAGCATTGGTTATAGCGACAAGAGATGTGTTTCTGGAGGCGTTTTAAATGGACATGATCAATGTATTTGAAGTATTATATGGATCAGTATAAACATTGTTAGCCAACCAAATCTCGACCAGAACCGTCGCCTCATTAAAGGAACACCATGGCCAAGAAAGCAGCACCAAAACAAGAAGAGCCCATCGAAAAGCAGATGTGGAAGGCGGCGGACAAGCTGCGCAAGAACATCGACGCGGCGGAGTACAAGCACATCGTGCTGGGGCTGATCTTCCTCAAATATATTTCCGATGCCTTTGACGAGCTGTACGAAAAGTTGCAACAGGGTGAAGGCGACTATGCCGGGGCTGACCCGGAGGATAAGGACGAGTACAAGGCGGAGAATGTGTTCTTTGTGCCGGAGACGGCGCGCTGGTCGTACCTGCTCACCCAGGCCAGGCAGCCGGACATCGGCAAGACGGTGGATGCCGCCATGGACGCTATCGAGAAGGAAAATCCCTCGCTACGCGATGTGCTGCCCAAGGTCTTCGCGCGCGGCAATCTCGACCCCACCAGCCTGGGCGGACTCATCGACCTGGTCGGCAACATCGCCCTCGGCCATGCCAAGGCGCGCAGCGCCGACCTGCTCGGCCATGTGTTCGAATACTTCCTCGGCGAATTCGCGCTGGCCGAAGGCAAAAAGGGCGGCCAGTTCTACACCCCGCGTAGCGTGGTCGAGCTGCTGGTGGAAATGCTCGAGCCTTATAAGGGCCGGGTGTTTGACCCCTGCTGCGGCTCCGGCGGCATGTTCGTTCAGTCGGAAAAATTCGTCACCGGGCACCAGGGCAAGGTCAACGACATCTCCATTTACGGGCAGGAGAGCAACCAGACCACCTGGCGTCTGGCCAAGATGAACCTCGCCATCCGCCACATCGACAGCTCCCAGGTGAAATGGAACAACGAAGGCTCGTTTTTAAACGACGCCCATAAAGACCTGAAGGCCGATTACGTCATCGCCAATCCGCCGTTCAACGACAGCGACTGGAGCGGCGACCTGCTGCGCAAGGATGGCCGCTGGCAACACGGCGTGCCGCCCACCGGCAATGCCAACTACGCTTGGATTCAACACTTTCTATATCACCTGAACCCCAATGGTCAGGCCGGCTTCGTGCTCGCCAAGGGCGCGCTCACCTCCAAAAGCTCCGGCGAGGGCGACATTCGCAAGGCGCTGGTCGAGGCGCGGATGGTGGACTGTATCGTCAACCTGCCCGCCAAGCTGTTTTTAAACACGCAAATCCCCGCCTGTCTGTGGTTTCTGAGCCGCAACAAGCAGAACGGCAAGTTCCGCGACCGCGCCGACGAAATCCTGTTCATCGACGCCCGCAACCTAGGCCACCTGATCAACCGCCGCACCAAGGAGTTTTCCGCAGAAGACATCGCCACCATCACCAGCACCTATCACAACTGGCGCAATCCGAATGGGGACTATGAAGATGTGAAGGGCTTCTGCAACGCCGCCCCCATCGAGCGAGTGCGCGAACTGGACTATGTGCTCACGCCAGGTCGCTATGTCGGCCTGCCGGACGATGAGGACGACTTCGATTTCAAGGAACGCTTCACCCAGCTCAAGGCGGAGTTTGAGGCGCAGTTGCTGGAAGAAGCGAAGCTGAATGCCGCGATTGCGGAGAGTTTGGGGAGGGTGAAGATCGATGAGTGAGTGGAAAGAAGTCCAACTTAAAGATTTTATTTCAGTCAAAGGAGGGCTCGCCTATAAAAGCGAATATATTGGACAAGGTACAGCATTACTGCTTGGTATGGGGTGTGTATCAAATAAAGAAAAATTCCTCATGAAGGGGGCACGCTTTTATGCAGGTGACTATCCTCATAGTTACCTTGTTAAGCCTGGTGATATTGTTTTAGCCACAAGACAACAATCTGATAATTTACCTATTCTTGGCAAGCCTGCACTAATCCCAAATACATTAATCGGCAAGCAAGTGATTGTTGGTACGAATCTGTATAAGGTGAGTAAAAAGGCAAATATTGATGATATCTATTTGTTTTGGTTACTCAAAGGACAAGACTATCAAGACCATATCTATCAGTGTTCAAGCGGAACTACTGTGAGAATGATTACCAAGGATTCCGTAGAATTTTATCAATTCCTCATTCCCCCTCTCCCCGAACAAAAAGCCATCGCCTTGGTGCTCTCCAGCCTCGACGACAAAATCGACCTGCTCCACCGTCAAAACAAAACCCTCGAAGCCATGGCCGAAACCCTCTTCCGCCAGTGGTTCGTGGAGGAAGCACAGGAGGATTGGGAGGATGGGAAACTTGGCGATGTTATCGAGCTGCACTATGGAAAAGGATTAAAGACGGAAGAGCGAGCAGGTAGCGGATATCCCGTTGTCGGCTCCAGCGGCGTTGTCGATTACCACACGGAGTTCTTGGTAAGAGGGCCAGGCATTGTCATCGGAAGAAAGGGAACGCTCGGCAAGGTGATCTACCTTTGGGACAATTTTTATCCTATCGATACAACCTATTACGTGAAGTCAAAAGTAGAGTCTGTGGGATTGTTGTATGACTATTTTCTGTTGAAGACGATCGGCTTTGAGGACATGAACACCGATTCCGCAGTACCGGGATTGAACCGCGATATAGCGCTTTCAACAGAGATAAAAATTCCGCCCGAGGACAAATTACATGCCTTTAATGAGCTTGTGGCTGATTTTATCGGCAAGCTCAAAACGAATAGAGATCAGATTCACACACTCGAAAAACTCCGCGACACCCTGCTGCCCAAACTCATGAGTGGCGAAGTGCGGGTGGCGGTATGACAAATTCAAATCTTCCCGAAAAGGTCCCAAACTTCGTCATTTTTCAAACGAAAACGGGCAAGGTTAATATTGAAGTCTTTTTTCACAATGAGACCCTTTGGCTTACACAAAAAAAGATTGCAGAACTGTTTGAAAAAGACCGCAGTGTCATCACAAGGCATCTGAAAAACATTTTTGCGGAGGGTGAGCTGGATGAAAAAGTGGTGTGTGTAAATTTTGCACACACCACTCAACACGGCGCCATCGAAGGCAAAACCCAGCAAAAAGAGGTGATGTACTACAACCTTCGAGCCATTACTGCCGTGGGGTATCGGGTCAATTCATTTATACCGAAGCGGATGCACAAAAGGTCTTTATGGGCTTGAAAACCTGGAAGAACGCGCCCGGCGGGAAAATCCTGAAATCCGATGTGACTATAGCCAAAAACTATCTCAACGAAGAACATCTCAAAGAGCTGGAAAGAATCGTGTCTGCCTATCTTGATCTGGCCGAAAACCGGGCACGCCGCGGCATTGTTACCAACATGAAAGACTGGGTGCAATTTCTGGACAAGTTCCTGATGCTCTCGGATTATCCCATTCTTCTGGATAAAGGCAAAATCTCCGCCTTGGAAGCAAAAATCAAAGCCGAGTCAGAATACGATAAATTCCGGGTCATACAGGATAAACAATACATTTCCGACTTTGATGAGGAAGTCAGAAAACTGATCGGCCAAGATAAAGGCGGGAAAAATGACGACCTCTAAAATCACCGAATCCGCTATCGAAGGCCTCGCCATCGAGCTGTTTGAGAAGCTCGGGTATCAATACGTCTATGCGCCGGATATCGCCCCGGACAGCGAAACGCCGGAGCGGGAACACTTCGAGGATGTGTTGCTGCTGGAGCGGATGCGCTCTGCGGTGGCGTGGATCAATCCGTCAATACCCGCCGATGTGCGCGAGCAGGCGATTAAACAGGTGCAGCGCCTGAACTCGCCGGAACTGATCGCCAACAACGAAGCCTTTCACCGCATGTTGACCGAGGGCATCAAGGTCACCTACCAGCACAAAGGCAACGAGCGTGGCGACCTGGTATGGCTGGTGGATTTCGCCAATCCCGAGAACAACGAATTTGTGGTTGCCAATCAGTTTACGGTGATCGGCAACCACACAAATCAGGGACACCAGAGCAAGCGCCCGGATGTGGTCTTGTTCGTCAACGGCCTGCCGCTGGTGGTGATGGAACTCAAAAACGCCGCCGATGAAAACGCCACCATCAAATCCGCCTACCAGCAATTGCAGACCTACAAGGAAGTGATTCCCGGCCTATTCGCCTACAACGGCCTATTGGTGATATCGGACGGGCTGGAGGCCAAAGTGGGCTCGTTGTCGGCGGGCCTCTCCCGGTTCATGGCGTGGAAAACGGCGGACGGCAAGCTGGAGGCATCTAAGCTTATCAGTCAGTTGGAGACCTTGATCCAGGGCATGTTAAACAAGGCGACGCTACTGGATTTGCTGCGCCATTTTATCGTGTTTGAAAAGTCGAAGAAGGAAGACCCGGCAACGGGTGTGATCAGCATCAGCACCGTGAAGAAGCTGGCGGCCTATCACCAATACTACGCCGTCAACGCAGCAGTGGCTTCCACCTTGCGGGCGACGAGTGAAGCGCCAATGGGGGTGGCGGAAACGCCGGAGAGTTACGGCTTGGCGAGTGTCAAGGACCAACCGCCGGGGGACCGCAAGGCCGGGGTGGTGTGGCACACGCAGGGCAGCGGCAAGTCGCTGTCGATGGTGTTCTACACCGGCAAGGTCGTGCTGGCGCTGGATAACCCCACCGTCGTCACGATCACCGACCGCAACGATCTGGATGATCAATTGTTCGATACCTTTGCCTCCTGTACCCAGCTATTGCGGCAGGAGCCGGTGCAGGTGGACGATCGCAAAGAGTTGAAACGGCTATTGAGAGTAGCGTCCGGCGGGGTGATTTTTACCACCATCCAGAAGTTCCAGCCAGAAGAAGGAAATATCTACGAGGAGCTGACCGACCGCCGCAATGTGGTGGTAATCGCCGACGAGGCGCACCGCACCCAGTACGGCTTCAAGGCCAAAACCGTGGATGAGAAGGACGCGCAAGGCAATGTCACTGGTAAGAAAATCGTATACGGCTTTGCCAAATATCTGCGCGATGCCCTGCCGAACGCGACCTACCTTGGATTCACCGGCACGCCCATCGAAAAGAACGATGTCAACACTCCGGCGGTGTTCGGCAATTATGTCGATGTGTATGACATCGCCCAGGCGGTGGAAGACGGCGCGACCAAGAAGATTTACTACGAAAGCCGCCTGGCCCGCGTTTCGCTCAGCGACGAGGGCAAGCAGCTCATTGCCGAGCTGGACGAGGAACTGGAACAGGATGAGTTGACCGAGACCCAGAAGGCCAAGGCCAAGTGGACGAAGATGGAGGCCTTGGTCGGCGCAGCGCAACGCATCCGGAATGTGGCGCAGGACATCGTGGCGCATTTCGAGAAACGCCAGGAAGTATTTGCGGGCAAGGCCATGATTGTGGCCATGTCGCGGCGCATTGCCGCAGAGCTGTATGAAGAGATCATCAAGCTGAAGCCGGAATGGCATTCACCCGATCTGACCCAAGGCGTGATCAAGGTGGTGATGACGGCGGCATCTGCGGATGGCCCGAAGCTGGCCGGGCATCACACCACCAAAGAGCAACGTAAGACCCTCGCCGAGCGCATGAAAAACCCCGATGATGAGCTGAAGCTGGTCATCGTGCGCGATATGTGGCTTACCGGCTTCGATGCGCCCTGTATGCACACCCTCTATATTGACAAGCCCATGAAGGGCCACAACCTGATGCAGGCCATTGCGCGGGTGAACCGGGTTTACGGTGATAAACCGGCGGGCTTGGTGGTGGACTATCTGGGCATTGCCTCCGATCTTAAGCAGGCGCTGTCGTTCTATGCCGATGCCGGTGGCAAGGGCGACCCCATGCTGGCCCAGGAACAGGCCGTGCAATTGATGCTGGAGAAGATCGAAGTGGTGGCCGGCATGTATCACGCCTTCCCTTACGAGGATTATTTCGAGGCCGACACCTCCAGAAAACTTTACATGATCCTGGCGGCCGAGGAGCATATCCTCGGACTGGAGGATGGCAAGAAGCGCTATATCGATGAAGTCACCGCCTTGTCGCAGGCATTTGCCATTGCCATTCCGCACGAGCAGGCCATGGACGTGAAGGATGAAATCGCCTTCTTTCAGGCGGTGAAGGCGCGGCTCGCAAAGTTCGACAGTACCGGCTCAGGACGCACCAATGAAGAGATTGAATCGACCATCCGGCAGGTGATTGACAAGGCGCTGGTATCGGAGCAAGTCATTGATGTGTTCGACGCTGCCGGAATCAAGAAACCTGATATTTCGATTCTTTCCGAGGAGTTTTTGCTGGAGCTAAAAAACAAGGAGCACAAAAACGTAGCGCTCGAAGTGCTGAAAAAACTGCTCAACGACGAAATCAAAGCGCGCGCCAAAAAGAATCTGGTGCAAAGCCGAACCCTGATGGAAATGCTGCAAGATGCCATCAAGCGGTATCACGCCAAAGTGCTCACGGCGGCGGAAGTCATGGACGAGCTGATCAACATCAGCAAGGAGATCGTCAAGTCTGACAAGCAAGCCGAAGAGATGGGCATGAGCGACTATGAATACGCCTTCTACACCGCCGTAGCCAACAATGACAGCGCCAGAGAACTGATGCAACAAGACAAATTGCGCGAGTTGGCCGTTGTGCTGTTTGAGAAAGTAAAAGCCAATGCCTCGATTGATTGGACGATCAAGGAAAGCGTAAAGGCGAAACTCAAAGTCATTGTAAAAAGGACGTTGAGGCAATTTGGGTATCCGCCTGATATGCAGAAGTTGGCCACCGAGACGGTGCTTAAGCAGGCGGAGATGTTGGCGAGTGAATTGACAAGGAAAACAGGCGATGGCTAGCAAGGCGCTGCACTAGGACGGCAATTCCGCTACGCTTCATTGCCGCCCGTGAGCTTTGGCGTTAGGCCTCAACAAGGGAGGGAAATATATGGTAGTGCCCTCGGTAGAGAAATTAGATCGTCTCGCTATTGATGTTCTTTCGGGCATTGACAAGTGTCACGTGATAGCTTACTATTGACGCATGATCAAGACGTTTGCCGATAGGCATACGCAAGAGTTTTACCAAAAGGGTAAATCAAAGCGTTTTCCGCCGGAAATCAGCAAGCGGGCAATCCGCAAGCTGGAGCACGTCGACTTGGCAACGGGTTTGGATGACTTGAAGGTTCCGCCAAGCAATCGACTCCACGAACTCGAACGAGAACGGCAGGGACAGTGTTCGATCTCCGTCAATGACCAATGGCGCATATGCTTCCGGTTTGTCAACGGCGACGCCTACGACGTAGAACTTACGGACTACCACTAAGATGAGGTGTAAAACATGAGTATTCAGAATATGGGAGAGCGTGAAATTCGACCGACTCATCCCGGCGAGATACTGCGCGAGGATTTCTTGCCGGATTACGGCCTTACCGTGTCGAGTCTTGCTAGGGCGCTTGGTGTGTCGCGCCAGACGGTCAATGAGTTGGTCCGGGAACGTCGGGCAGTCAGCCCCGAGATGGCGCTTCGCCTCGCCCGCTTGTTCGGCAATACGCCGGAGTTTTGGCTCAACGCTCAGCGTGCCGTAGATCTTTGGGAGGCAGCGCGGGCCGGCAAGAAGAAGATTGAGCGTATCAATCCATTAAGTGTCGCATAGCACTTGAAGTAGAAAAATGAAGGAGAATCAATAAGCGCCTAACAAGGCGACGTCGCCGACGCACAATTAGCTTGCCTATTAGCTTCTAAGTTGGCGGCGCAAGGCTGATCGTCAGCGTTATGTTAAAATTTTAATAAAAATCTACCACAAGCAAAAGGAGCAAGCTA
>JAGXSZ010000014.1 GCA_018333515.1 Actinomycetota bacterium | reverse complement strand
GGCCTCGCTGGAAACATTAAATCCCTCTTCAAAGTCTACGAGAAAGCCATCTGGTGCTGGCGCAGGATGCTCAGTAGCCGCAGTAGCAAGAGCTACATTACGTGGGATAAATTCCATAAGATTAAAGCGCTGTTTCCCTTGTTGCGTCCAAAACTTGCAATTCCTTATGAGAAATTGAAAGTATACGCAATGCTGTGAACCAATTTCTGAAGAGCCCGGTGCGGGAAATCCGCACGCCGGGTTCTGTGGGGGTTGGGCCACCCAATTGGGTGGCCCTTCTACCCGGAGGTCGGCGGCTAAAAGCCGCCCCCTATCCCGATTGTTCTTAGGCGCTTGCTTTGTCGACTAGTTCGGCTTGGATGTAGTCAAGGTAAGCGAATATGGTCTCCCGAGCGTTATTGCAGACGGGCTCGTTGATATCGCCGTTTACGACAAGAGCGGAGTACGCACAGCCGCCTCCGCAGAGAAGGGCAATGTCGCATTCGCGGCATTTCTTCATCCTAAAGACGTTTCGCCCGCCCCACATCTTAACAGCATCTTCGTACAGCTTTAGCTGTGGACGAAATTCCCCCACAGCCTTTTTTCTGTCGCCCATGCTTTCGGTGCAGGCGTAGACGTATCCATCCGGGCCGAAGACCACATGCTCGAAGTTGTTGGCTTCACAATAGTGGAGAAGCGGTAAGACCGGGCGGCTCTTGCTCAATACCGAGTTGATGTGCCTCAATGTCCTAAACAGGTTGAGCTGAAAGACCTTTGCCATCTCGGGATGCTCTTTGAATTCCTCGTAGAATTTTGCCACGAGAAGGTTTTGCGGCATGTAAAACTCGTAGGCTCTCGTGCATCCGTGGTCCTCAACGGGCGCGAGGTTGCATACAAACTGCGGGCTGTCGACCCACCCCTTTGCCGTGAAGAAGCTGAGCAGCTCATGTAGGTGCCCTATGTTTTGGACATCGACGTTGGTGCGAGCGTGAACCTTAATCCGCAATTCGAGAAGTCTATCGATAGCTGTGCGGATCTTGTCGAAACTCCCTTTGCCGCTACCGGATTTCCGGCGCAAATCATGGATGTCTCTCGGCCCGTCGATTGTCACCTGAACCGATCCGACGATATCATTATAGCGTTCCAGAATATCGGCATAGTCCGTTACGAAGACACCGTTTGTTACAATGCTTACAGGGATGGACCGCTTTTGCGCTTCCTTAAATAGCAGGCCTATGATTTTCTTGTTTGCCGGGAGCAGCGGCTCGCCGCCAAAGAGTTCGATAGTTCGGCGACGCTCTTTGTACTCATCGCTAAGCTTGTCGATAGCGCTAAAGATCATCTCGACATCCTCGATGCCCATAGAGTTCCGGCTATCGTTCGTCAGATCTCCTTCGAAACAATAAGTGCAGCGTAAGTTGCACTTATAGGTCGGACACACCACAAAAGTGAGGCGCTTTGCGGTTTTTGTGTGGGCGTCTTTAATCCGCTGAATCCATTGCGCCTCATTTTCGATGCTATCGAAAATATAGCCTCTTCTCTTCAGCCGCTCTCTCGTGAAATCGTCGATGGTGAGATGTCCGCTGGTGTCGAGTTTGCTGAGTTCGTGATATATGTCGGGTGATACGACGTCCAATGCTCCCGTTAGTGTGTTAATAAGTAAAATCGACTCTTCCGAGATTCGGTAAGATAGTACTCGCTTACTGACCCTCATTATAACCCTCTTTTAGAACCAACACCATCCAAAAGCCCAGCAGCAGGAAGCACTGTCCTCGGCGTGCACCTGCTCTCCGTCGATCGCGTCCCAAAGCAGTTCATCGCTATTAAGAGACTTCATGAAAATCACCTCCTTGCTCGGTTGTCGAATAAAGCGACGCATGAAGAAGGGATAATCCTTGGGGTTAGCGGAGATACATTTGGTACTCGTTGATGCTGACGACAAAGCCGATTTGTAGATAAAGAAGGAGTGTGAAGATGATTGTTTTGAGGGAGGTTCGCACGATGGAAGGCTTGCTTTCTTGTGCGATCCGTGCCATGGAAGTAATTCTGTTCTCGAGCATTGATCGACGCCTTAGCAATCCTTTTGCGAGAGCGGGGTAAGCTTGATTTTGGTTTAGTGAAACTTTCTGGTAGAACAGAGCGACATCCAAAAGCATGTTTGCGCCGGTATGTGGTGTTGCGCCGGTTATGTCGAGCGCTATTCTGTCGCAGGTGTTCTCTTTTTCGTGCTCGAGTTTATTGTAGGCAAGTCGCACGAAGGGGTTGAAAAACATAATGTCGCGCAGGATTAGAGCCGGCCAACCCGTAAGATTATCTTTTCTTAACATATGTGCTAGCTCGTGGGCGAGCATTATTTCAAGTTGCTTTCTCGGAAATTCGGCGAGTAATTCTTTCGACAACACTATTATCGGCTCCTTATAGCCGACACTGAAGGGAACGAGATGGAAATTCTTGGCAACCACAACTTTAGGATATGCGACATTTAGTCTTGGCACGAGGTCGTCGAGAATCTCATATACTTGGGGACATTCGGATTTGCTCAGCGATTTCTTGTGCTTAAAGCCGTTTAAGAAGAGAAAGAGCTGTAGCCAGCGCGTCGTTATTACTATAAATATTGCGATTACCGCGATTAGAAGCGCGATCATGGTCGCTGAGTGATCATAGGTAAACTCGGCAAACTCCTTTATCGGCGACGAGATTAGATTTAACGGGTCCGGCAGGCGACCCATTAAATGTACCGTCATATCGGTAGACTCCAAACGCATTCCAGAGGGGTTTTCGAGCAATATGATAAAAGGTTTTATGAGCGGGAGAAAAAGGAACATAAACCTGGTCGCGGGGTCTTTTACGCGAAATACCTTAAAGATTGCAACGACAAGCAGCAGCGTAACTGCCGCATTGAAAATCGATGGCATGATATGGTTAAATAAAAGCGATTGCCAGACCGGCACAGTCGACCGCCTTGTTAGTCGAAACGTGTCTTTGCGGAATAGCTATTTATTCAACTGTTTTTTTAGCTCAAGTAGTTTCTCAACATCATCGTTGCTCTTAAGTTTGAGCAAGTGGGAAACGAGCGGTGTCGAAACGCCGCCAAGGATTCTGTTGACTACCGAATCGACAATCGCCTTCGCCGTGTTGTCCCGCGATATCGAAGCCGCGTAGACATACGCCTTACCGTCCTTGTTCTGCTTGAGCAGGCCTTTTTGCGACATATTGTTCATGGCGGCCATAACGGTCGTATAGGGTATGTAGCCTTCTTCGAGCATCGTCTCATGGACCTCTCGCACGGTGATTTTTTTGTGTTGCCAGACGATATCCAGGATATCGGCTTCGAGCGTGCTTAGGCCGTTAATGCCTAACTTCTTAGATCTCTTGCGGGTTCGCGATTCTTTTTCCACAGTAACATCCTCCTCTAGGGTGTTTAATACGTAGAGTTTATTTGTTAAACGCTCAATAGTCAAGCGACAGTACCTATTATTCAGCAATAATCCGTGATTTGCGGCAATATGTGTTTTGTAGCTAATATGACGTAATAATACCATATAAGCATAACACGCGGATGTCGGTTTGTTAAGCATATTTGCGACATGACTTGGATGGATAGGCGTCGAGGCTCTAATGCTTTGCCGGCGCTGCTTTTATTCGGTTTGTTGTGTGGCGGGCAAGTGCAAAGCCGTGGTCTTTATGTTATAACCTGAATGAGAATCATATAAATGGAAAGACTGTCGGCGCAAAGGAGAGATTGTGGAAGTCTACAAGTGCCGCATATGCGGCGACCCGTATCTGGGAAGCGGTGTCCCGAGCCATTGTCCGTTCTGTGGCGCTGAGGCCAAATATATTGTGCTCGCCCGCGAATGGCGGGAACCGGGCGTTTTCGAACTCTCGGAGGTTTCCGAGGCGAATCTCGAGCACGCGCTCATGCTCGAGAACAATAATTCACGTTTTTATCGCTGTTCGTTTGAGGTGTCGACCGATGTGGAGCTGACGGCTATGTTTAAAGCGCTCTCTAAAGTCGAAGCCGAACACGCGTCCGTCATACGGAAGCTTCTCGGGCTGCCGAAGGAGGGCCAAGTTGAGGACACGAGGGGCCGGTGCCATGCCTTGGAATCCGAGAACTTGAAAGAGGCCCATGAGCGCGAAGCGAAAGCGATAGTGTTCTACGCTCAAGCCGCGGAGGTCGCTGTCGAGCCTAGGGTCAAAGAGGTCTTTACGGCATTTGTCGAAATCGAGAAGACCCATCTTGAGCTAAACAAAAAAGCGATGGAAGCGTTCCCCGGAATGTTCAATGGCCCGATAGCTTAGCGGATGCGACCGTCGCGCCTAATGCTATTCGGGCGGGCACTTATTTTACTACGATAGAGTCGCCGGCCATGTCGGTTATGGGTAATTGTACCTCTTCTTCGCCGAAGAGTTCGCGAACAAGCTCTTGAGGCGCAGACCTATACTTAAGCATCGCGCTTACGGTAAACGGGCCCTTGGCGCCACTTGGAATGCCGGCGTTGTATGTTTCCGTAACCGACTCGCGCGGCGGTATCCGGTAATCGGAGAGAATTTTTTCCGCGCGCCAGACTTTATACGTGGCCTTGCCGGTCTCATCGGCCGCAACGGTATTATAAACGATTGAATTCTTTTCGATGGAGCCGTCTTCGTTTAACCCGCCCGAAGAGAAGAGAGCCTTGCCGGACCTGTCTGTTACTTTGACTTGTAGCCACATTTGACGCATCTCGGTCAGCCCGGTCGGCAGATAATGGCCGGCACCCTTGTTGGTGACCTTTACTTGAAGTCTGTTTTCAGCTCCCGGAACAAACTCGGTAAGCGGGAGTATCTCTACCGTCGCCGCCGATTTGAGCCTTTCTTCGGCGAGCCGAGCGTGTTCGATCGACCCAAGCATCGTCGGTACGGCCACGTTACCTCCGACAATCGAATGGGTGTAGATGTGCGGGCGGTCCGGGCCCATAATCGCCGCCTTGCCGGGGTTTGGCTTGGTCACACCGGGGCCGGGCGTCATGTGGCAATCCTGGCATTGGACGCCTTCTTTCGCGTAAGGCCCTTCTTTCCACTCAGTATATGTTTTTTCGAGCGGCAGGTCGTTTACCGGGTGGTTGACGTTGTGACACATACCGCAGAATTCAGACGTCGTATGGAGCCCCGAGAACTCGGTCTCATGATAGGGTGAGACCGCGTCTTTAAACTGCGCTCTTTTCGTGTTGCCCGGTGAAGATTTGACCGCGAAGTTTCCGATGCCGGTAGACGCGGAAACTGTGTGGCAGAAGTCGCATTGGATACCGTTTTTTGCGATTTCGCTCAATTTGGATCCGTCCGGGGGAGGTATTTCGCCCGACATAAAGCCTACCGGGTTATGGCAGACAATGCAGAAATCTTCGACAACGCGATCCCCGTCGGTGTCTTCTACCGCAAACTGATAGACTTTCTGGAAGATGGGGTCTTTATAGGCGTTGTTGTGCATCGAGCCGCTCCATTGGCTATAAATCTCCACATGGCAAGTGACGCAAACATCCGTGGGTGTGAATTGTTCCGATTTGAACAGGCCAAAAGATGCGGAAACACCTTTACCTTTAACGGGTTGTTCTTTGGTTCCGCAAGCCGTTAGTGAAAGTGCTACAAAAGATGCGAATACTAATATAGTAATCCTTTTTAACACAGCGACCTCCTTGCCGGGTTTGCGCGAACTGGCTGAGGGGCACTGCTCTTAATTATAACATTTTAGAGCCGCACTATCCAGATAAAATGGGAGGGTAGGCGACAACGACGGCTAGAATGCTTTATTTTGGTATGGCCCAAGGGACGCTCTTAGTAGGGGCGCTCTAGATGCAAGACCATTTGGCGGCGGCATTAGTGTAATTAGTGTTATTAGTGGTCTCATCGGTGGATTCTTCGTCCGTCGGCATGTATAGCTTTATGCGGTTGCCGCCCTCTTTTTTTGCGGCGTACATTGCCTGGTCCGCGAGCTTGAGAAAGCGTTTCGGGTTTTTACTGTCGCACCCGCGGCACGGGATGAGGCCCATACTTGTTTGGATGTCGTATTCATTTAGCTTGTTAAGGATCCGCCGGGCTACCACCAGAGCTTGCTCCCGATCGAGGTCGGGGAGGATAACTGTAAATTCGTCGCCGCCGTACCGGCAGCCGGTATCGATATGGGTACGGATGCTTTCCGTAATGGTCTTACCGACGATTTGCAGCGCCTTGTCGCCCGCAAGATGGCCGTACGCGTCGTTATAGTCTTTGAACTTGTCAACGTCGAAAAGGAGTAGAAAAACCTGACCGTTTTGTCGATTTGCGCGGTATGATTCTTCTTCGAGCTTCCTATAGAAATGTCGCTGGTTGAAAAGGCCGGTGAGGTTGTCGGTGACCGACAATGTCTCGAGTTCTTCGGTTCTGAGCTTGACCTCTTCCTCGAGATGGTCAACGTGGCGTCTGATTTCTTTGTTAAGCTTGGCTACCTGGGAGAAGATTTTATGATTCAAGTTTGTTATGAAGAACACGAAGACCGAGCCTAAGAACAAGATAGCCGTGATCATGGATCGCTGGTTTGAGATTTGGTAGCCTGCGATAAGCGAGTAGCCGTATACGGCATATGCAACGATGAAAAACCATATCAGCGCCAGGAGCAGTTTCCAGTTTTTGCTGTAGTGGACTTCTTCGATGAGGGACATACATTTTCTATAACGGTTGAGCGCGCATAACATGATGATTATGCTTCCCGCGATTATAAGCACAGACACTAAATACTCCACCCCTTATGGCCAACGATAAAATACCCATACCAGTATACATATAGTATTATTCTTGGTATCGGCTGTCTTGCCCTATTTATTAGCCATTGACGCATCGTTATGGAACAATATCTCATATATTTAAGCGTAGGTTAATCCAAGCCATTAACAACACTAGACGGGCGAACATCCGATGCTTCGCTTCGCGCCTCGATGTAGCCGCTATCGAGTATTTCTACGAATATCTCGACGATAGCGGGGTCGAACTGAGTACCGGAATTCTTGAGCAGCTCAGTCTTGGCGAATTCTATAGATTCCGCGGTACGGTAAGGTCGGCTCGATGTGATGGAATCGAAAGTGTCGGCTACCGCCAGGACTCGTGACCCGAGCGGGATATCTTCGCCCGCAAGGCCCAGCACATAGCCGTTGCCGTCATAACGCTCGTGATGGTGGAGGATTATCTCGGCGATATTTTTAAAGGCCGGTATGCGGCCGATTATCTGGTGCGCAATGCGCGGATGTTCCCGAATGTGCTCAAACTCGGCTTTGTCGAGTTTACCCGGTTTGCTGAGAACCTGGTCGCGTATGCCTATTTTACCGATATCGTGTAGGAGCGCCGAGGTTTGCAGTTCTTCGATGGCGTTTGCATCGAGGCCAAGCTTGTGTGCGATAGCTACAGCCAAATGCGCGACATTTTCTGAATGGCCTCTGGTGTAGCTGTCTTTCGCTTCAATTGCCTCGACTAAAGCTTTGACGGAATCGATATAAAAGCCGCTGAGCTTGTCGAAGAGTTCGGCGTTGTGCATCGCCGCGCCTGCGAGATTGCTGAGCGTGGTGAAAAGCCGGAGGTCGCTGTAGGTAAAGTTTTTCTCCGCTAAGGAGAGCGTACCGACTACGCCAAAGATTGTGCCGCGATACTGTAGGGGCGCGCACATCGCTGAGGAGAAAGGGATGTTTTCGCTGTCGGCGTCCAATCGCGAGCGTGAAATACGTCTATCGATAAGGAGGGGTTTGCTTTCGTTGAGTACCGCTCCAACAATTCCGCTACTCGGTGTTTTTCCAAACGCTTGGAGCATGATCTTGCCGAAGTTCTTTCGTGCCGCGACTTCTAGTCGGCCGTTTTCGTCGTTGAGCAGGAGGACGATTCCACCGTCAGACTGAAGCGCATCTAAGACGTACTCGATCAACAGGCCAGAAATATCGCTCTTGTCGATGGTCGCGCCCATTGCTTCTCCGGCCCTATAAAGCATCCGAGCCTCGTTGGCCGCCTGTATGCTTTTCTTGTGCATAATCGCGTTTTCGATGCCGAGGGCGAGCTGATCCGAGAGACCGGTTGTTAGGCGCAGAGTGTGTTCGTCGAAAGTTTGCTTGGACCTGAAGCCAAATGCCATAGTTCCGAGAACCCGCTGCTTTGCAATGAGCGGAATGCTGATTTGAGTAAGGCAGTCGTTTGCTATTTGCCGCAGGTCGATTTCAGAGTGGTCGTCTTGACCGACGCCTGAAACGACCGGCTTAAGGGAGAGCATCGCCCTCCCGCAAGCCGTATTGCCGCTTTGTACATTGGAGCCAAGGAGGTTCGGCTCCCGGACTCCGCTGAGTGCGGCTGTCTTGACGGTTATATTTCTGAAGACGCGGCATTTTACGCACTCGGTAATCTTCTCTTTGAACGTCCCCTGAATCTCTTTGCGGCAGTGTGTTCCACTCACCGTCCAGCACTCGAGGTTTTCCGATTCATGGGCCGGGCATTGTTCTTCGGCGCACTGCTCCATTTCCCAGCAGCGCACGAGGCTGACTTCGTCTATCAGAGATATCGAAGCGTAGTCGGATTTCAAAAGCTTGGAAAGTGTCTGAGCCGTACGGTTTAAGGTTTTTTCGAGGTCGAGTGTTCCCGCGAATATTCGAGTTATTTCCAGATAGGCTCCCGTCTCTTCTATTCTCCGGGCAAGCTCTTTGTTGGCATGGCGAAGCTCGTTGGTGCGCTCATCTACTTGCCGCTCCAGTCTCTCGCCCCATTCGCGGAGTTCAGCTTTCGAGCCTTGGATTTGGCGTTCTCTGGTCGGCGAGGTAATGCCCCTGGTCATGAAATAGCCGAGCATCGGCCCGACAACGATAACGAGCATACCGGCGATGATCGTATATAGAATATATAGACGGTAGGAGGACCATGTTGAATGTTGACGCGCACTTAGGGGGGGGGGGGG
>JAGXSZ010000013.1 GCA_018333515.1 Actinomycetota bacterium | reverse complement strand
AAGCCTGCCGATAGCGAGCGGCTCGGGCACGACAACCGCGCCGGCGGTGCCGGTGGTCAAAAAACGCTCGATGGCGGTGGCGGCGTGGTGCGCGTTTCGCATCGCCGCGACGGCGGAACCGGGGCCGGTGACGACCTCACCGGACGCGAAGACGTTCGGGAGGTTGGTCTTGAGGGTTAGCGCATCCCACTCGATGCGGCCGCGCTCGTCGACCTCGAGCGAGGTCCCGGTAAAGCCGTTCATATCGGCGCCCTGGCCGATGGCGAAGACCACATTGTCCGCCTCGATTCCGAGAATCTCGTTCTCGTCATAGGCCGGGTTGAAGATGCCTTTTTCGTCGAAGACGCGCGAGCAGCGCTTAAAGCTTATCGCCGACACCTTGCCGTCCTCGACCCTTATCTCTTTCGGGCCCCAAGAGGGGTTGATAATTATACCTTCTTCGCGCGCTTCGCCCAGCTCCCAGCTGAACGCCGGTATCTCGTCCTCGCACTCGAGGCAGCAGAGACTGACCTCCTCGGCACCCATACGCTTCGCCGAGCGCGCCACGTCGAACGCGACGTTGCCGCCGCCGATGACGACGACCCGCTTGCCGATGACGGCGTTATCATTGAAGTTGGCCTCTTTTAAGACCGGCAGCGCCAAGAGGACGCCGTCGGCGTCGTGGCCGGGTATCGGGATACCCCTGCTCACCGTGAGGCCGATGGCTATAAGGACCGCGTCGTAGTCTTTGGCGAGGTCGTCGAAGGCGACGTCCCTGCCGATGGCGGTGTTCGTCTTAATCGTCACCCCGAGCGACTCGATAGCCGCGACATCCCGCGCGACAACCTCTTTTGGGAGGCGGTATTTGGGAACGCCGGTATATATCGCGCCGCCGCAGGCGTCGTTTTGCTCGTAGATTGTGACATCGAAGCCGTCCTTGGCCAGGTCGTAAGCGGCGGTCAATCCGGCGACGCCGCCGCCGATGATGGCGACCCGCTTGCCCCGCGTCTTCGGAACCGCGTCCGAGGCGGGTTCATCCGCGCAGACATCCGATGCAAAACGTTTGATGGCCCTGATGTTTACCGCGCCCTCCACGTCGTTGCGACGGCACTCGCCCTCGCACGGGTGGTGACAGATGCGTCCAAGCGAGCCCGGCAATGTGCAGCGCTCCCGCACCGCTTCCAGCGACTCCTTGAACCTGCCCTGGGCAACAAGGCTCACAAACGACTGGATATCCGCGTTGACCGGGCACGCGCTTGCGCACGGCGGCTTGAGCGGCTGGTCTTTTATCCATGTCTCAAAGGCTTCGCTCTGAGAATTTACGTTCGTAGCTTCACTCGCCATAGTAGCAACCTTTCCTCTACTCACTACTACAAAAAAGATGATTGATCGAAGAATATTAATTGTCGAATTGCAAATCGCTCGACTCCCCAATAATTTGCAATTCTCAACTATTACGCCGCAACCGAGATGACATTAGTGGGTTAGTGATCGGCTTATCGCTAACCCACTAATGGTTCGTCCCTCATATGTAAACTAAACCGTAACCGTCTGAAAACTCTTCAGGAAGGCCGGGATATCGGCCGCTTCACGCGGGCCGACGACTATCTTCCAGCCCTGGAGTTCTTCTTCGAGTTCGCCGCTTATCTGTGCGACATAGCCCGGAATAACGACGGTCTTATGCTTGATCTTTTCGAGAATGTCGCTCTTGTTGACGAAGGCGGCGATTCTCTCCGGCACGAATTTGCCGGCCGCCCACGCGGTAAGCGTCGAGAGGCCGTCGACATCGACGATACCGAGCCACGCCGGCATCTTGCTTCCTTCAACCTCGCTCGAAACGATGAAATATGTAAGCGAGAAGTTGGTAGTGACCAGGAACGGCGAGTCCTCGGTCGGGTTGTTTATCGGGTAGACGCCCTGATCGACCTGCATCGGACGCTGCGGGTCTGTATATACGTTCTGCCTCAAGACGTAGAGGGCATAGGCCTTCTCTGGGCTGAGGTCTTTGAGCACCATGATACCGCCGTACTTGATGGTGTAGACGGCCGCGTGGACGGTCTCCATCATATCGTCCGCTGTCTCCTCGGCGGGGAACGTTATAGTCGGATACCCGAACGGGCGCTGTTTCTTCTTGAGAGCCAGGCGCCGCGTAAAGACCAGGTTCTGGAAGGTCTCTTTTAGGGTGCGCGTACCCATATCGATGACGAGGTCTTTAAGGCCCATGCCGGCGAGTTTCGTCGTCAACTCGGCCAGCTCATCGAGGGAGGCCGGTTTGACGGCGAGCGGAGCGCCGTATTTCTTGGCAAGCGCCGCCATCGCGTCGAGGTTGTCGGCGGTCGCCGCATGGAGCAATGGTTTTACGGGGCCGGCGGCCGACATCGCGGCATCTATAGCCGCCGCGTCCGCCATTAAAACAAGCGGGTATGAGATGCCCGCCATTACTTTTTTCACCATATCGCTAAAGGTGCTCGCGTCACCCGAAGAGTTCTTGACCGCGACTAGGTCGGCGCGCAACGTCTGGCCGACACGCTCATAGGTAGCCTCCTTTAGCGCGGCTAGTTTCGCGTCGACGGCCGCGCCGTCTTCCGTATCCTCAACAAGGAGTGCCAGGCCCGGCGGGTTAAAGAAGGTCTTCTCGTGCCTGTGCATTACGAGTTCCTCACCAATCTTGAGCGCGTATTCACCCTCACCTATCGTCACACCGCGCATCGGAGGCGCGGACGCCTCGGAGAGCAGTGCTTTTGCTTCCTCACTAACGTGCGGGCACTGTTCGAGAGAAGCGCCGCCGGCGGCAAGCTTCATCGCGAACGCCAAACAGGTGGGAATCCCACACTCGCCGCAGTTAGTCTTTGGGAGCTGTTTAAAAATATCCATTCCGGTTAAAGCCACATTCACTCACCTCCACAAAGGTTAATCGTTCATTCGGCCATACGGCCATCGCTAGAAAAAAATCACGCGGAGCGGGGCGCGGCAAAGCGCCCCGCCTCCCGCGTCGAGTCTATATTAGCCGAGCATATCCAACGCGAGCGCCGGATGGTTCTTGGACTTCGCAAACGTCATGACATCTTCCATGGTGAGCGCATTCGTCTCATCCGCTATCTTGTTGAGAAAGTCGGGGTCGCCGACGCGCTCCGCTTGCCCTTCGAGGATACCGGCGAGCTGTTCTTTAAGCTCTTTCGGCATCCATACGACGCGGGCGAAACCGCCGTCGGCCGATAGGAATTTCGGGCTGCCGAGGAAGTACTTTCCAACGCCGGCCATACCCGGGTTTTGCAGACCGCCGCCGACAAGGCCCGCCATGGTCGAGAAGGTCATACCGAACGGGGTCTGGCCCGCATAGTCGCGGTTGACGACCATGAAGCCGCTTCTGACATCTCCGGTATCCTCGTCGACGAGCGGCAGATGGGCGATGATGGCCTCGAAGCAACCGCAGGAGGTCATCGGGTTCTCCATCATGGAGTAGGCATAGAGCCTCTGGATAGCGCCGTTCGACGCGCGTGCGAGATACTCGTTGATCCCCGCCCACTCGCCTTTTTCCTCGTTTAGGGTCTCGCCCTTGAGGACAGGCTGGTTCGGGCCGGTCGGGTTGATCTCGAAGGATGCCTTGCCGTCGAGCCAGTTGTAAGCGCCGCACAGACCCAGGCGCTGCGGTGTGATGATGCAGAGGTGGGTCGGGGCGAACGACTGGCAGAGCGTGCAGCTGTAGAACGTATCGACGTTCTCGTCGGTCAAGCCCGAGACGCGCTCATCGCGGTCGTGATACTCCTTGCGGGCTATCTCGAGCAGTTCGTGGACTTTTTCGGCTTCGGTGTAGATTGTCACCTGGACCTTGTCGACGATTGCCGGGAACTCGTTGAGTATCTTGGTGTGCAGGATGCGGCCGATGTCGGCGAGTCCGAAGCCTTTTTCGACGGCTTTCTTGCCGACGCGAATCCACATAACATCACGCTGAGAGACGTGCATGACGCCCTCCGCCCCGTTGATGAGATGGTGTATCTGGCGCTCGAGAATCGGCTCGAAGTCTTTTTGCATCTTGCGGCCGGCGACATCGACGACGATTGCCATCGGGTACGCCTTCTTCTCTTCCATGTCTTTAAGGTCGGGACCGACAAGCTCTATCTTGTTGTCCTCTACCTCATCCATATCTTTCATCTGCAGAAGCTCGAATGCTTCGCTCTTGGAGCCGCCGAACTCGCAGTAGAGATCATCCTTACGGATACGCTCACCCTCGAAGGCCGCGCCGTAGGCGACCGGAATCGGCACCTTGTCGATTTTGATCTTCAAGCCGCGAACTTCGATTGCTTTCTGGATGATGTCCTCAAACGGCACGTTTGCGACGACATGCTCGTAGGTACAGACACCGGTCGGAAGTATTTCCGGGATATTGGTGTCGGCGATTGCCGGGAAACCATAGTTGATGGCGCCGGCGGCCGCCGCGTATTTGACCGGGTCGACTTCACCGAGTGCGACGACGAACGCGAAGACGCGGTTCTTGTTGTAACGAAGGGTTCTCTCATAATCGCCCGGCTGGACACCGCCGAAGGCCATAGCGGCCCTGGTGGCGAAACCAATCGAGTAGATATGCCCGTAGACGTGCGGGTCGAACGGGACGAGACGGGTATCCCAACCGATTTCCACGCCGCCCTCGACGAGCTGGTCGGCGAAGCATACGCCGTCGGTCGAGCCGGCGATAAAGGTATAGAGGTTCTTCTGCTGCAGGTCGCGAGCCATAGAAACGGCCTGTTCAACGCTGGGGGCGGCGCCGACTATCGCGGCAAAACCCGGAGCCGAACCATCCACGAACTCGACGCCTCGGGCGCGCATGATGACATCATCGGCGGCGCCGACGTAGAGGTCGGTCACGGGCGCGTCACCGATGCCGATGTAGCGAAGCGCCATTATCATCTCGGCGCCGAAGAGCGTCGCGATGCCCGCATCCAGAGTACCGCCGAGGTACGGGAGCCACAGGCTCTCGCTCGGCTCCTCCGGAAGGAGGTCCTTCGCGATTTTGAGAACTTTCTCCATATCGGAGACTTTCTCGACCTTCTCACCGGTCAACGCGTAGATGACCGGGAGAAAGTAGCCGGTATTCGGGAACGCTACTTCATGATTCGCGCCTTTAGAATCGATAGCCTCTTTAATCTTCGCTTCCGCGAGATTGACGGTCTCATGCGCGCCCCTGATAGCTGAGGTTGCAATAATCTTAGACATTCAGTTCCCTCCTCATCTCCATATCGAAGAGGACTCTTTCTTTCTGGGTATCGATACCCAGAGCTTTTCTCTTCGCTTGAATCTTGTTGACCGTCGCTTCGAGAATCTCCTCTTTTGTCGGGTAGAATTCAAACGTCGCGCCGAACTTCTCTTTAAAGCCCTCGGTCGTGAGGCTCATCATCTCTGTGCTCGCGCGATACGGCGCCCCGACGCCGCCGAAGATGACATCCGCGCCGCTGGCGACACAGTAGAGTGCGATGGTGAGCGCTTTCTCCGAATACCACTCGGGAGCCATGCCGACTGCCGGCAGGTCGCTTACGTCTTCGCCAAGGCCGCCTTCGGCGACGATCTCGTTGAGGACGGTGAGTATGCGGCTGTTGTCGACGCAGGAGCCGAGATGGAGTACCGGCGGGATACCGACGGTCTCACAAATCTCCTTGAGACCCGGGCCTGCCATCTCCATCGTCTCGGGCGTCAGATAGCCGGCTTTTGCGGCGCCTTGCGCGGCGCAACCGGTCACGACGACGAGAATATCACGTTTAATAAATTCCTCAATGAGGAACCTATGTGAATCGTCGTGCGTGGTACGCGGGTTGTTGCACCCGACGATGGCCGCCGCACCCTGGATACGGCCGCTGATGATGGCGTCATTTAGCGGACGGAACGAGCCGCGGAACTTGCCGCCGAGCATGTATTTGATGTACTCGTGGCTGAAGCCGGCGACCATCGGTTTCTTGTGGTCGGGGATGAAGACTTCGCCCTTGCGGTTCGCGAAGTTATCGACCGCCGCCTTGACGATGGTCTTGGCGGTCTCTATCGCGTTGTGCTCATCGAACTGGATGTGCTCGGCGCCGGTCATCAACGCGCGCTCATTGGTCGTGATTACTTTGGTATGGTACTTCTCGGCGATCTCGACGAGACCCTGGAAGACGCACTGGACGTCGACGATCATCGCATCGACGACACCGGTCGCGATAGCGAGTTCCTGCTGGAGAACGTTACCGGCCGGGCCAACGCCGCGACGCATCAAGACCTCGTTGCCGGTACAGCAGATACCGCCGAGCGTGATGCCCTCGGCACCCTTGCTCTTGGCATACTCTATCATCTCCGGGCTGGTCGCAAGGTCGACGATCTTCTCCGAGAGAAGCGGCTCGTGGCCGTGGAGGATAATATTTACTTCTTTCTCTTTCAAAATACCGAGATTCGCCTCTGCGCGAAGCGGCTTCGGCGTGCCGAACATGATATCCGATAGGTCGGTCGCCATCATGGAGCCGCCCCAGCCGTCAGCGAGCGCGCAGCGGATCGACGACATCAGGATATGCTCGGCATCCTGGTCGGTTCCGGCGTGTGTCTGGTGCATGAGCTGCACGACCTCGCGGTCGAAACCGCGCGGGAAGATTTGAAGCTCGTCCCAGATTTTCTTGCGCTTCTCGGTGGCACGTTTGACGTACATCATCGGGGTGCCGTCTTGTTTGCCGTACTCCGCGAGTGCGGCCTCGCCGAGAGCGATAGCGACCTCTTGGACGGTCTTGCCTTCGGTCTCGATACCGAAATGGCCTGCAACCACCATCAATTTTGTTTCGTCTTTGATTCCGTAGCCCGGCGCCTCACCTTTAGCGGCGGCGAGGAACGTCATAGCTACCGCACGACCATGGTCCGCGTGTGCGGACGCACCGGCGGCGACGGAGCGCGCGAGATTACGGGCGGCGACGGTGTGCATAGTCGCACCGCAGACACCGGTTTTTTCTCTGCCGTTTTTGCTTTTTCCGCCAAGGCGGCATGGGCCCATGGCGCAAATCCGGCAGCAGCTTCCTTCGGAGCCGAAGGTACAAGCCCTCATCTCCTCGGCTCGGCTGAACATGGTCGACATGTCGCCGATTTTCTCCAGCATCTCGATTGTCGCCGGATCCACGCTTCTGATCTTGTCTGACATAATCTCTCCTTACTTTCGATCTAGTGATCTTTGCGGCCCGACTTCGGTCGGCCGCGTGCTTCCCTAACTGATACTTACTATCTTAAACCATTAGCTCCGAGATGGTCTGCTTGATAAGCTTGACCGCCTCCGGGTGCCTCATGATGAGCAAATCCGCTCCGGCCATCATAACGGAGACCGCGGTCAGCGTCTCCCAGAGGATGCCGCGCTTTTTCTGGTCGCCCCACTGCGGCGCCTCTTCCCGCGTGATTTTGGCCTCTTTGGCCTTCCATACCTCTTTGCCGAGGTTGCTGATGGTCGGCGATTGGAGCATGTTGTCGTTCTGGGTCAGCGCCGCGAGTTTGATGCGCTCGTTGACCGAGAAACAGTACTCGAGACCGTATCCGAGAGCGCCGGTCGACGGGTCGACAAGAAGGTTCTCGACAGGCACTCCGAGGTTGCTCATGAGAATATTGAGCTGCTTAGCCATGTTGACGTCGATCGGGGTCTCGCCCGCTACCTTCGCATTAAAGCCCATCGCCGCGGCGGCGACCGATTTGTAGTTATCCTCGACGGCCGGGCCGATGACGACATTTTTGCCCTGAGTCGCCTCGGCTACCGCTTTCAAGACTTCGCTATCTTTGTCCGCATTACCGCTGCCGTAGATGATTAGCGGAATCTTCACCGCGTCCATAACAGCCTTGACGGTCGCGACCGCGTCCTCAGCGCTCCTGTTTGCGCCGTTCGGGTCGGTCCCGGCGAGCTGCAAGCATATCATGTCCGCGCCGAACTCGCTCTCGCACCTCTTCGCCCACGCGACCGGGTCTCCCCATACGTCGCCGAGGACCGCTTCTAACTCCTCGGCCCAATCGGACGGCGCGGTATCAAATACCTCCATCGCGATTTTTGGCCCGTTGGGAATGTTGCCTTCAAATCCGTAAAACGGCAGTGTGTTCTCGCCACCGACGGCCACTTGGGTATCGGAACCCAAGACTAATTCCCTGATCTTACCGGTGTATGATTCAGTCGGTGCCTGAATTGCCATATGTTCTCCCCCTTCTTCGAAACTTCCTCTTATAGTCTATATGTGCCGCACCCATCGCGGGCGCCGATTACGCGAGCGTTGTGCGCAACCCTTGCCGCAAAAGCACCGGGTTCGCACCCGGTCGTGCCCCTCGCTATGCAAGAACCGGGACGCCGGCGCGGCGTCTTGCCGAGTTTACCGTGTTGTACATCAACATGGCAATGGTCATCGGGCCCACTCCGCCCGGAACCGGGGTTATGGCGGAAGCCTTCCGCGAGACCGCCTCAAAATCGACGTCGCCGCGGAGTTTGCCGGTATCGAGGCGGTTAACGCCGACATCGATTACGACGACGCCGTCTTTTACCATATCCGCGGTGATCATGTTCGGGCGCCCCGTCGCGACGACGAGAACATCCGCGCGGCGGCATACCTCGCCGAGGTCTTTCGTCTTCGAGTGGCAGACGGTGACGGTAGCGCTCTCCTGCAGGAGCATCAGCGCGACCGGCTTGCCGACGATGTTGCTCCGGCCCACGACGACAGCCTCGGCTCCCGCAAGCTCAACGTTAGACCTCTTTAGCAGGTGGATAACGCCATACGGGGTGCAAGGCTTGAAGCCCTCTGTCCCAATTACTAAACGGCCGACGTTTACCGGATGAAACCCGTCGACGTCTTTGTCGGGATTGATAGCCGCGATGACCTTGTTCTCGTCTATCTGTTTGGGCAGCGGCAACTGAACGAGAATACCGTCGACTTCCGGGTCGTTGTTTAACTTCTCAACGAGGTCGAGCAACTCTTGCTCGGATGCTTCCGCCGAAAGGACAAACTTCTTCGATACGAGCCCCAGCTCTTCACAGGCTTTCTCTTTTTGGCCGACATAGACCTTAGATGCCGGGTCCTCTCCGACCAGAACCACCGCGAGACCCGGAGTAACACCGGTTTCCGCCTGGAGCTTCTTTACCTCTTCGACAAGCTCAGCCCGGATTTGGGCCGAAATAGCTTTACCGTCAATAATTTTAGCCGTCATTCACATTCCTCCTCGGTTAGATGTCCAACTTGCCAAGTATATTGTCTATTGCCTGCACCGCAGGCGAACTCTCGGGGATCTTGACCGCCGGGATACGGTTGAGCGCATGCTCGAAGACGGTGTCGTCGAGCGGGACCGTCCCCAAGACATCCAGGTTTTGGCTCTCCGCCTCTTCCATCAGGCGGGCGGGGAGTTCCCCGTTGACTCTATTGATAATGAGACCGACTTGCTTCACGCTTACTTCCATCTCTTTAGCTAAATCGCGAATCCGGGCCGCAGTCATTATCCCTATCGGGCTCGGCTCGGAGACCAGGAGCAGCAGGTCTATCTTTTGCGTCGTGCGCCGGCTCAAGTGCTCCATTCCGGCTTCGTTGTCGATGACCACATACGGGTAGTTCTTCGCGAGTATCTCGATGTAGCGCCTGAGCATATTGTTTGCGGCGCAATAACATCCGGGCCCCTCCGGGCGACCCATGACCAGAAGGTCGAATCCGGTGCTTTCGACGACTGTATCCTGGAGCAAATATTCCATATACATATCTTTGGTCATGCCGGCCGGAACCTCGTTGGCCCCGATTTTAACCTTCAGTTCCTCGCGCATCCCGCCGATGGTCGAATCGACCTCTACGCCGAGCTGCTCGTTTAAATTTATGTTAGCGTCCGCGTCGACCGCAAATACCGGCGTCTTCCCCGTTCGCAGGAGATGACCGATGATCATACTCGTCAATGTCGTCTTTCCTGTGCCGCCCTTACCGGCGACCGCGATTGTAAAACTCAAAACTCAACACCTTCCGCTTGCTACACATGCAGCTAAATTAAAACCCCGCCCGCTGGTATACTCTACCAATTTCCGCGGCCTCAACTTGAGATTACGGCCTCTGAACTCAAATCTCAACAACCAAGCCCTTAGCGAACATCTCGGCTGCCGTAGACGCCGCTACGCTCTTTGACTCTCCGCGCCGTCAACGGAAACGCGCCGATATCGGTGTGCGGCAGAAACAACGCCGAGACATAATTATCCATGAAGCCGGGGTGTGTGCTCAACTCCAGGTAAGTCATCCGTTGCGCGATATCCTTAGCCGAACGGCGCGCGGACTGCGACAGGAGCACCAGATGCGCGCCCATCAGAGAGCCGTTACCGACATACATCACTTGTTCTTCTGTGAACTCGGGGAGCAGGCCTATGGTAATCGCTTGGTCAAGCTCCAAGTAGCGCCCGAAACCACCGGCTATAAGCACCCGCTCAATCGCTTCCACCGGCATCTCCATCGAATCCAAGAGCGTAGTGATGCCGGCGTATATCGCACCCTTGGTGCGGATGAGGTTGTCGATGTCGGCCTCGGTGATGACAATATCCTCTTTCGTTGCAGACTCGTCGGCCCAGACGAGCACATACTCGCCCTGGCCTCCGCCTTCGCGGATTCTCGGGTGCCCAAGCTCGAGTTTGAACTTGCCCTTTTCGTCGATGATGCCGGTCAAGAAGAGCTCCGCCAGCGCGTCTATCAGGCCCGAGCCGCAAATACCCTTCGGTTTGGTCTGGCCGATCGTCAAAATCATCGGCTCGAGCGTTTCGGTGCTGATACGGACCGTCTCTATCGCGCCTTTTACCGCACGCATGCCGTGCTTGACCGAACCGCCCTCGAAAGCCGGGCCCGCCGAGCACGCGCAGGAGAGGAGCCATTCATCATTGCCGAGCGCCATCTCGCCGTTGGTGCCGACATCTATATAGAGGGTGAGTTTATCCGTCTTATACACACCCGATGCCAAAAGGCCTGAGGTGATGTCGCCGCCCACGTAGCTCGCCCGTCCCGGGATACAATAGACCCGGGCGCCGTCGGCGATCTTTACGCCGAGATTGGACGCTTTAACCGTGGGGGTAAAGTTAACCGTTGGAATATAAGGTTCCTCGCGGATGTAGCGAGAGTTGATTCCGTAGAAGAGTTGGACCATCGTCGTGTTGCCGGCGGCGACCATGTAGACGATATCATCCCGCTCAACGCCGGTTTTATCGAGGAGCCTGTCTATGAGGCCGTTTATCGTTTGGACTACCAGCGCCTGCAACCTCTCAAGCCCGTCGCTCTTGAGCGAATAGACGATGCGCGATATTATGTCTTCGCCACTGCTGACCTGGGCGTTATATTCAGACACCCTTCCAAGCGATTCCCTGGTATTGAGGTCGATAAGCTCGACATAGACCGAGGTGGTGCCGATGTCGACCGCCAGCCCGTAATGCGTTCGCGAGCGGTCGCCCAAATCGAGCCGGATAAGGCGCGGGCATTCGCCGTCGGCGCCCTCCATGATGGTCGCGGTGACCTTCCAGTCGGCTTCGCGAAGCCTTACCGCCATCCGCCGCAGGCAGTCGAGGTCGACCGTAAAATCTCCTACCTGATAGGTCCGCGCCAACTCACGCTTGAGTCTTTCGAGGTCGCTGAGATTGTCTTCGAGTGTCGGCGGCGCGATTTCGATGTAGTACCTGTGTGTCGCCGGTTCTAATTCGAAATCGCCGAAGAGTTCGCTCAGGTCTTTGCTGGTCAAGACCGACCCGCGGCTGACCGGTCGGTGCTCTCTCTCGAGGGCCGCCCCGCCGTCGCCCATCTGGGTCTCGACCGGTACGCGCACTTCTATGTCGCTTTTGACTTGCGTAGTGCACGCAAGCACGTAGCCCTGCTCGATTTGCTCGGGTGTGAGTTTCGCGGTCGCATGTTTGATTACCTCACCCTTGTCGACGACGACACGACACTTTCCGCAGGTGCCGGTCCCGCCACAAGATGCATTTATATGAACCCCGGCCAGCATCGCCGCCCGGATAATGTTTTCCCCTTCTTCTACTTCGACTCCTCGGTTGTCGGGGTAGAAATAAACCTTAGGCATATTGAAACTTACCGACTTTCTACTGCTGAATTCAAACTTTTTGTAAAGCTCCCGTCACAGCTCGAGCCCCGCTAGAGTGCGGCTATTGACTTAAAAACCTCGACCCGGTGACAAGTTTTGCTTGGGCGGGCTCCCATGGGCCCGCCCAAGCTACAAGCTACAAGCTACAAGCTACATTTGCTTTAGGGTAAAACCGGCTCCTAGAACAATCCGTTTACCTCGCCGGTCTCTACGTCGACGTCGACTCTTCTGTAAGCCGGGTCGGATGCCGTCCCCGGCATCAGGCTGATATCGCCCGCCATCGGGCAGAGGAACTTCGCGCCGCTGTAGACCAGGACATCGCGAATGGGCAACGTCCAGCCCTTCGGCACACCCTTGAGTGTCGGGTCGTGCGAGAGGCTCAGGTGTGTCTTGACCATCATAGTCTGGTAGTCCGCGAACTGCGGGTCCGACTCGAAGCGCTTCGCTTTTTCCTCGGCAACCGGCGAGAAGCTAACGCCGTCGGCTCCGTAGACTTCCTTGGCGATCATCTCGACACGCTGACGCAGCGGCAACTCCAGCGGATAAAGCGGTTTGTAGTTGGACGGCTCGTTAGCGGCATCCATGACGGTATCCGCCAACTCGGCCGCGCCTTCGCCGCCGTACATCCAATGATCGGACCTCGCGCAACGAACACCTATCTCGTCGCAGAGTTTCTTGACCAAGTCGGTCTCGGCCTGGGTGTCGGTGTAGAACGCGTTTACGCAGACGACCGGGACGATACCGGACTTCTTGACGACGCCTATCATGTGGCGCAAGTTCTCGAAGCCCTTTTCGACCAAGCCGAGATTCTCCCTGGTGTACTCTTCCGGAAGCGGGCGTCCCGGTACGACCTTCGGGCCGCCTCCGTGCATCTTCATCGCCCTGATAGTCGCGACGATAACGGATACATTCGGGACGTTGCCGCTGAGGCGGCACTTGACGTTCCAGAATTTCTCGAAGCCGATGTCGGCGGCGAAGCCGGACTCGGTTACGGTGTAGTCGAAGAGTTTCAGCGCCAAACGGTCGGAGATAATAGAGTTCTGGCCGATGGCGATATTTGCGAACGGGCCCGCGTGGATCAGGATCGGCTGGCCCTCGACCGAATAACAGAGCGTCGGGTTGATTGTATTACGCATCCAGGCCGTCATGGCGCCTGCTACATCCAGGTCGGACGTGGTGATAGGCTTGCCGGTCCGGTCGCAAGCGACGGTGATCTTGCCCAAACGGTCACGCAAGTCCGCCAGGTCTTTAGAGACGGCGAGAATCGCCATCAGCTCGGAGCCGACCGCGATACCAAACCGCGACGACATCGGATAGCCGTCTTTCTTGCCGCCAAGACCGATTGTGATATTGCGAAGCGCCTGGGCGCAGAAGTCGATGACCCAGCCCATCTCGACATTTTTAGGGTCGATATCGAGGCGCTTAAGCCCGCGCCTGGTGAGCTCTTCGTCGGTGTAGTTGCACTCGTGCTGGTAGCGCGAGGTAAGCGCGACCATAGCGAGGTTGTGTGCGTTCATGATGTCGTTGATGTCACCGGTAAGACCAAGCGAGAACTCGGTCATCGGGATTAGCAGGGCATTGCCGCCGCCGGCCGCCGTGCCCTTGACGTTCATCGTCGGGCCGCCCGATGGCTGGCGCAGCGCGCCGCCCACGTTGATGCCCTTCACACCGAGGCCCTGAACGAGGCCCATGGACACCGTGGTTTTACCCTCGCCGAGAGGGGTTGGGGTGATAGCGGTGACTTCGATGTACTTTCCGTCCGGCTTGTCTTTTAGCCGGTTCATGATCTTGATGAAGTCGAGCCTCGGAGTCTTCCCATAGGGAATCATCTCTTCTTTCTCGAGGCCCAGCTTGTCAATCCACTCCTCAGTCGTCGGCAGATGTTTCTCAGCTTCCTGAGCTATCTGATAATCCTTAAACTTTGTCGGGTCCATTGAACGCGGTTCGTACTTTCCTTTTGCTCCCATACAACCTCCTTGGTGCTCCTGCCTACTGTTTTTAGCTTAAGCCTTCAACCTCCGGCAGAAGCCGAAGGAAATCGATTGTCTTGCTATTAACATGAGTATGTGAAATCTTTAACTTGGTTGCCGCAACAGTGCGCGCAGCCAGAGACTACATACAGACATTCATAAGGGGTCCTTGCAGGACGCGCTCGTCATGGTTTCTTCAGGGTTCCATGGTTTGTAACAGTACGTAACAATGACTACAAACCATGTAATAATATAGCTCAAACCCGCACACCAGTCAAGCTATTTGAAACAATCCTTAAACATAGGCCGAGCTTCAAACAACAACAACTTTATATTGGTGAACGGTTCGAATAAACCCGCGAGCGTTGAGATATAGGATTAAACGGTTTGAGGTAACTTCAGGCCGCCTTCGAGGCCCGCGTCCCGCGCATATTATACGCGCCAATAATAATATGTAACAAAACTGCAAGATTGTTACGTATTTTGCTCAACCGGTTCATGCGCCCTACAAATGACCGTGTTAAGCCTTAAGTCTATACCGATGATTTCATACCCGGCAACAATGATTTAGCAAGCGGTCGATTTTTAGAGGTGAACGTATCATTCCCAGGGTAAGCGAAAAAGTTATCAAACGCTTCCGGGTGCACTTTCGGCACGTTGGCTGTTACATGCCGAGCATGGCTTTGAGCTTTTGACCGCGCCTGCGGCTTACCGGGATCTCGTTCTTTTGGGTGCCGCGAACCTTCAGAATATAACTGCGACCGTACATCGGCACAATCTCGATGACATGCGCGAGATTGACGATGTAGCTGCGGTGGACCCGCAGGAAGGACTTGTTCTTCAAGCGATCCTCCAGGGTCTTAAGGGTAAATTTGGTTATGTACGTGTTGTCCGCCGTGTGCACAAAGACGATATCGTTTCTGCTCGATACATAGATTACGTCCTGGAGCGCCAAGAGGAGCGTCTTGCCTTTGCTCTCGACCGGTATTCTCTCTATCTCGATGACCGGCTCGGCTTTGGCCGGGACTTGAGGTGCGGGCTTCGTCTCGCGGTGCTTAATTACTTTGCTGATAGCTTTCATCAGACGGTCTTCGTCTATCGGCTTGACCAGATAATCGACGGCATCCAGCTCAAAGGCTTGCACGGCGTGCTCCCCGTACGCGGTCACAAATACAACGGACGGCATCTGCTCTAAATCTTTCAGGGCAGCGACAACGTCGAGCCCGCTTAGGCCCGGCATATGTATGTCTATGAAGACGAGGTCGTAGTTTAAGGCGCGAATCAACTCCAGCGCTTCGCTCGCGTTCGTCGCCTCACCGACTACATGAACATCCGGAGCCTTCTCGAGCATATACCGGAGTTCGGAGCGCGCCGGCGCCTCGTCATCGACTATAAGTGTTTTCAACTTCATGTTCTTCGCTCCTGGATACGGGGATATTTATGTGAACCGTCGTGCCCGCGCCGGGCCGGCTTTCGAGCGTTATCTGGTGGTCTTGCCCGTAAAGGCCCTTCAGGCGTTCGTTGACATTGCTTAGCCCAATCCCGATACCCTTACCATAACCAATATTCAATACCTGGTCTAGCTCTTCTTCGGCAATCCCTTTGCCGTTGTCGATGACGGTTATTTGTAGGTTATCATCGACAATTTTTACTTTTATCTCAATCTCCAACGGCTTTTCTTCACAAAAACCGTGCTTGATGGAGTTCTCGACGATAGGCTGGATGGTCAGCCCCGGCAAAATGCAGGTCTGAGCCTCGTGGTCGATGTCGAAACTTATATCGAGGCGCTCCCCGAAACGCGCCTTCTCCAACACCAGATAGGTCGCGATATAGTCGAGTTCCTGCGCGAGCGTGATGAAGCCCTCTTTCCACTCCAGAGACTTGCGGAAGAAGTCCGAAAACTGGATGAGAAGCTTGCGGGCCTTTGGCGGGTCGGTCCTGATAAAGGCCGTGATGGTGTTGAGCGTGTTGAAGAGAAAATGCGGGTTTATCTGCGCTTGCAACGCCCTCAGCTCGGCATGGTACGCCAGCTCGGTCTGACGGTCGAGTTCGGAGAGTTCTATCTGCGTGCTCAGTAGTTGGGCCAGGCCCTCGGCCAGAGCAATCCTGCTCTCAGTCAGTTTCGACGGGTTACTATAATAAAATTTTAGCGAACCTATCGCCTTTCCCATCTGCGTAAGCGGCACCACCGCCGCCGCTTTCAGCTGGCAATTGACGACCGGACACCCAATCTCGGCTTTCGAACCGAGAATCCGCGTCGTATTGGTCTCGATCGACTCTTTGGTCGCGCGCGTTAAAATCGGCTTTCCCGGCAGGTGATGGTCTTTGCCGACACCGTGAAACGCGAGGATCGTCGTCCGGTCGGTTATCGAGACCGCGACCGCGTCGGTATAGTTGAAGACTATCTCGACGACCTGCGACGCCGAATCGATACTAAGGCCTTTTCTCAGGTGCGGCAGGGTTTTTCGCGTGATTTCAAGAACGTGGTAAGATTGCTTCGCCCTAAAATGCTCGGACTGGCTCATATAACGGAAAAGAATGAGAGCGACAAAAATCGTGGCCGTCGCCGAGGCGGCGAGCAAGAAAAAATAGAAGTAGCCGGCCTCCAGGTCGAAGAAGCGCGTACCGAGATAGACGACGGCCAAGGCGAGCAGGCTGCCAAAGGCAAGGCTGCCTATGAAGTAATAAAAAGTGTTCGTATTTAGCTCGCTTGAACTAACAAAATTTCTTTTAACCCCGGTCACCGACTTTCGAGAATACCCTGATTATATCGAAATCAGCGCCGGTTTCATATGCACAAGCACAAAAAAAATGAGCTGCGAGGTAGCGCGTCGACGATTTTAACTTGGTCTGCCGGAAATGGCCGGCCCGCACATAAAGCGGGCGGCTGTTACCCTAAGAAACGCCTGGTCCACGCCGCTTCGACGACTTGCTCCTGAACATTGGAGAACTTTTGCTCTTTGATATTGTCGATAATCCTCGAGGTTATCTCCCGATGCTGCTCGTTAACCTCATAATCGACGATATCGCGGCGAATATTGTCGCCAAGGTCGCCGGGCAAGATATCAAGGACATCCTCGTTGAAGTATGCCATGGCGTCGCGCAGGTCATCCTCGAAATGGAGGTAGGCCCCTTTAAGGCGCGCCCGGTCATCAGCGGTGAGCGCGTTGAGCGCGAGAAGTTCGGGCGGCAGGCCTATAGAATAGAGCGACGCGCAGAAACTTATCACGCGCGGCAGCGAGACCGAACCCACACTTCGGGCGTATCCAAAGAGACCGACATGGAGCTTCCTTTTGCGCCGGGCCGGCACATACTTCGCTACCGTGTTTATAAGCGGCGCCAGCAATTCCACCTGGCGCGTGTATTCCCTGGAGAGCGCGTCCATGACGCGCAGACACGCGGCCTCGTCGACTTCGGTCGGGTCCTTACGCTCCCGGGCCTTGATGGTATCTATGGCGCTCATGACCTCGCGCTCCGGGTAATCGTACTTAAACGCCGACTGCGCGGTGAAGGTCTGCACGCTCGGGTATTCCTCGAGACAATTTATCACGTTGGTCGGTTTCAGATTGCCGCGAAACGGCGCGGAGCCGACGCCGATAATGGGAAATATCTCGATTCCGATATCCCGCGAAAGACGATGGAGTCGCTGGAGCGCTATCTTATTCAAAAGCACCGAGCTTATCAGGCCGTAGTTCATCGCCGGGTCGGAGCGCGCCAGAAAGACCCGCTGGTATGGCGGCCGCACCTTGGAGACATATTCCTCGACGATATTGTGCGCGTTGAGCATCCCTTCCTTGTTCTCCATAAGCGGGATGACGTGGACTTCGTGCGGCTCGAAGCCGCCTATCCAGTCGGCTATGGAGACATCGCCCTCGCAGAAAAGTTTGTCCTGCTTGCCGGCTACGAAATCCCGGTAGTATACGTAAATGCGGTAAAGGCAGCGCGCCGACGTCGTCATCGGCAAGATGACTTCGAAGACGGGCGCCGGGCTGTCGAGGCTGAGCACCCTGGCCGTGTCGAAGGCTCGCGGTATGCCTTCAAGCGTCTCGAGCAAAACTTTGGCCTCTTCGCGCTCGACGGTCGGATTGGGCACGCGCAGCGTCAAAAAGACATCCTCCCCCAACTTGTTATCGATGAAGTACTCTTTGTAGCGGGTGAGAAGCTTCCTTACGACGTAGTTGTCGACCTCTTTTCCCTCACAATCCCACATCTGCTCATCGCAGCCGAGGTGCGAGTAGGCGTAATACGCCTCTTTTATCTCGTCCTCCCCGCCGAGAAGCGCGTCGGCTGAGAAGAAGGGCGCGGTGACATTGTCGGGGTGCTGCGTGCTCATGCAACGCGGGATTTTTCTAGTTGTGCTCATAGCGCATACCTCGGGTTGTCTAACGGTACATATATTAAAAGTAGCTCAGGACTTCAGCCCTGATTAAGTCTTCAGCTATCGGTTATCCATCTATGCTCACTCCCCGAACTCAAGGCTTGACTCCTGACATCGGCCACCTCGGCAAGGATGCTAGACCGGCTCAAGCTCTTTGCCGGTTATGATCCGGTACGCTTCCAAATAGCGCTCCCTGGTCTGGTCGACCACTTCCTCGGGAAGGCTCGGCGGCGGCGGGGTCTTGTCCCAACCGGTAGTAAGTAGGTAGTCGCGGACGAACTGTTTGTCGAGGCTCTCCTGGCCCCTACCCGCCTCATACTCGCGCGTCAGCCAGAAACGGGAAGAGTCCGGCGTGAATATCTCATCGATAAGAATGAGTTCGCCGTCGGCGATACCGAACTCGAACTTGGTGTCGGCAAGGATAATCCCGCGCCCGAGCGCCCACTCGGCGGCCCGCTTATAGACGGCTATGCTGATATCACTGAGGCGCCGCCCCATCTCGTCGCCGACGATAGATTTCATCCGCTCGAAAGAGATATTCTCATCGTGGTCGCCTATCTCCGCTTTCGTCGACGGGGTGAATAGCGGCTCCGGGAACTTGTCGGACTCGACCAGTCCTTCGGGCAGCTCTATCCCGCAGACTGTGCCGCTCGCCTTATATTCGTTCCAGGCCGAACCGGCGATATAGCCGCGAACGATACATTCGACCGGCAGCGGCTCGGCTTTTTTTACGAGCATGCTCCGTCCCCTGAGCCCGTCCGCGTGCGGCCGGCAAACTTGCGGATACTCTTCGACCTCGGTCGAGACGAGGTGGTTGGGGACGATATCTTTTACCAGGTCGAACCAGAACTTGGACATCTGCGTAAGGATGATGCCTTTGCCGGGAACACCGTCCGCCAATATCACGTCAAACGCCGAGATGCGATCGGTGGCGACGATCAGCAATTTGTCGTCGACTTCATAGACATCGCGCACCTTGCCGCTTCTCGCCTTGTTTAAACCCGCAAAACTCGTCTCCAAAACCGCTTCTTTTTTCATACGCTAACCCCTTACGCTATTCTGGTCTTCTTTGATCACGGCCGATTCATGTATTTTGTGCTCCTTTTGCCGGAAGACATGTATGTGTTCTTAGAGTGCTTTAGTGCGGATAGGTCCGCTACGGCAAAAGGGAAGGCGTTCATTATTGTCGAATTAGACCGTTTGCATGGTTGTTAAGGAATTAGTCTAGCGAAATCAGTTACAATTAGCAATGAAAATCGGCGAATCGGTCGAAGATTTTCCTCTAAATAGTAACAAGCTTGTTACATAGTAAGGCTGGTACCGGATGGTCGCAGGATATCGCAACTGGTTTAAGGAATCGCTTTCATCGCGGGCTTACCGGACGATCCCTACCCCTTTTCCGCCTGCTCAACGGGTTCGTCGACGGCTACGACCATCCGGTTGCGACCGGCCTTTTTCGCGTCGTAAAGCGCTTCGTCCGCTCGCTTGACAAGGCTCAAGGGGTCTTGCATCTTCTCATTAATCGAGCTGAGGCCGATGCTGAGCGAAACCTTGATGGCGGTATCGTCGGCGAGCCTTATCGACATCGCCTCGACCCTGCGGCGTAGTTTCTCGCCGACCCTCTGCGCCTTGACGACATCGGTTTCGGGCAGAATCAAGGCGAACTCATCGCCTCCGAAGCGCGCCGCGAAGTCGGATTGGCGGATGTTGTCTTTAATCGTCTTCGCGATAGTCTTGAGCGTCTCGTCGCCGGCGAGGTGGCCGTGCGTGTCGTTGATGCTCTTGAAGGTATCGATGTCGACCATCATGAGCGACAGCTCCGAGCCATAGCGCTGCGCCCTGTTGAACTCGACACCAAGCCGCTCGATGAAGCTCTTATGGTTGGCGACGCCCGTCAGCCCGTCGGTCACGGCGGTCTCCCGGAGCTGCTTGATGATGCGCATATATACTTTGCGCTGGAACGGAAAGCACATGCTCCAATCGGCGATACCCTGGTATATCGCGACCGCCTCCTCGCGGCAGGTATCGTAACCGCAGGCGCCGCAGTCGAGTTCATCCCGAGGTATATGTTTTTCGCCCTCGGCCAAGATTCTCTTGAGCGCTTCGTCATCGGGCATCGGCAAATCGACCTGCTTGCCGGTAAACGATTTATGTGTCTCGATTTTCGGCAGGTACGGCTCGAGCTGGTCGAAGGTGAGCTGCCTGGAGGCTTTGACCAGGCCTTCCTTATACGCGCGCTCGGTCACCTGTTTGCGCAGGTGGATTCCGATATCGGTGTCGATGGCGGGGCCGTCGATGCAGCCGTTGCAGGTCAATATGTCGATGAACTTGGCGCCGACCTCGTCGCGCTCGATGGCGGCGGCCAGCCCCTTAAGGTCCGAAACCCCGCGCACGACCATGAGCGCCGGGTCGAGCATGCTGTGTTGCGCGATCGTCGGGCGAGGAAAGCCGCCGGGCACCGAGTAACGGCGCCTGATTGCCGGCTTCGGCTCGTCTTTGACCGCTAGGTCGCCCCGCGTCTGTAAAAATCTTATCCTCAGCAACTCCTTGAAGTCATCGAAGGTCAAGACCGCGTCGACCTCGTCGCCTTGCTTGGCCTCGTGTTTTGCCGCAATGCAAGGCGTCGCGTAGACGACCGCTACCTCACCTCCGTAAAGCTTCTTTACCAGCCTTGCCTGCGCGACCATCGGTGTGGCGACGGGCGCGAGCGCGCCGGCGAGCGCCGGGTAATACTTCTCAATCCAGGAAGTCGCGGCCGGACAGGTAGAGCGTATGACCGGTGTCTCGGCCCGGCCGGCAAAGTACCGCAAGTAGTGGCGAGCGACCATCTCCTCGCCCAGGATAGTATCCTCGCAACCGTAAAAACCCGCCCGCTCGATGAGAAAAAGCACCTGCGCCGTATTGATCGGGTAGAACGAAGCGAGGTATTCGGGCGCAAGTACGGCCACCGTTTTTCGGCCTGACGAAAGCAAGCCGAGCGCCCGGTCGAGGTCGTCGCCGAGGCTAATCGATCCCTTGGTGCAAGCAACGAAGCAGCGGCCGCAATAGACGCAGCGCTCATCGAGTATCTCTATACGGCCGGCGGCCATCTTTATCGCTTTTACCGGGCACACGCGGATACACGAGTAGCACTCCGCGCAGCGCCCGTCTTTAACGGTCAATATGCTCATATCAAACCTTTGTGGTTCGCCCCGCACATGCGGGATGCGATTAGCGTCGAGTCCGGCTAGAACACCTGGTGCGGAAAAGAGTGGGTTGGAGTAGCATCACACGTGCTTAAATCATATCTTCTTATCTTAGCCCGACCGCGGAAAACCCTGAAAATCCTTATAAATAAAATCTAAATAACGACGGTTCACCCCGTAATCCGTGCCGTTCGATTAAATGTCGCTAGTATTATAATAATATAGGCGGGCATAAGGCTACAATACCCGTCGGGGCGCCATGCGAACAAAAGACGTATAATCGTAGCCGCCAACGGCTAGATTCTCCCGTCGTCGGCGAGGTCGGCGATTTGCGCGCCACCTACTTCTATGAGGTCGATGGGTTTTATCTTTAAGATGGTGTTGGTCTGTCCGCCGCTCGTGTAGAGAACCGGAACCCCGAGCAATCTGTGGTCGAGATATATCGGCATCTCGTTCGCGTGCGCTATCGGCGGCGTGCCGCCGAGGACATAGCCGGTGAGGTTGACGACATCTTCGGGCTCGACCATTCTTACCTTACCCGCGCCCGTGAGCGCGCGGAGCTTGCGGATATCTATGCGGCGATTCCCCGGAACAATCGCGACAAGCGGCTTGCCGTCTACGTCGATTATCAAGGTCTTGCCCACCTCGGACCGGTCCAAACCGAGCGAATCGGCCGCGAGAGCCGCGGTTCTTGTGGAAATCTCGACAAGGCTGATTTCGTGCGGAATTTCACGCATTTGCAGAAAATTGTGCAAATCGACACTGGTTCGCATCCGGTCGCCCCCTTTAACCTTAGAAGAAATCGTACCATTAACGATTAATTTCAACAAGCGTATTTCGATGGGCATGAAATATAAGATTCGTAGCGCAAGCCGGTTTAACCCATATTTATTATAGCTTTCAAAATCGCGACCGCCGCTTTCTTGTCGAGCGGCTCGTTCCAATTGCCGCACTTGGGCGACTGGATGCACGATGGGCAGCCTTCTTTGCACGGGCATTCCTCGATGGCGGCGAGCGTGCGCGCCAGGTGCTCCGCCGCCACCCAAAAACCGCGCTGCGCGATGCCGATGCCGCCCTCGAAGCCGTCGTAGATGAAGATGGTAGCGCCGCCGGTGTGCGGGTGAAGCGGGGTCGAGACTCCGCCGATGTCCCAGCGGTCGCACATCGCGAAGACGGGAAGGAGAGCTATGGCGGCGTGCTCCACCGCGTGGATGCCGCCGGCGAGTTCGAACTCGTTCAAGCCGAGCGCGCCTATAATATCATCGGGTACTGTAAACCAGAGCGCCTCGGTCTGAAACCGTACCGGCGGGAGGTCCAGCTCCTCCATCCCGAGAATTTCCTGTGTGACCGTTCGCTTCCGGCGGTACGCGCTGACGTGCGTCGCCACCTCGACCTGGCCGAAGAAGAACTCGGTCGCCCCGAGCGCGCGCCGCTCTATCTCGGCGATGACCGAGATGTCGGTCTCCTCGTGCGGTTCGGTATAGTAGTCGTGCGGGGTCTTCTCGACAAAGGCGACCCGCTCTTTGAGGTCGAGGGCGAGAACCTCGTAGGGCTCGCCCTGGTGGAGATAGACCGCGCCGGGGTGCACCTCGAAGAAAGCGCGTGCCGCGTCGCTGGCGCCCAAGAGCTGTCCGCTGTCGGACTCGACGATATCGTAGCTAAACTGTGAGGCCGAGCGGATGTTCGTCTCCCCCGCCGGATAGCCGGGGCGTCCCAAATACCAGCGCGCCTTGCGCTCTTTGAGTTCGCCGGTCGCGGTGAGTAGCTGCAGCGCCTCGGCAAAGCCGGCGCCGAAGCAGGCCCCGTCCTCTTCGCGAAGGGGCAGCTCGTAGGCGGCGCATCGGAGGTGGCGCCCGAGAATCTTGGCGTTGTCGAGGTCGATGATAGCCTCCTCGAAGCTTTGCCCGAAGAAGAATTCGGGGTGGTTTATATAGTATTGGTCGAGCGCGTCGGCCCCCGCCACTAGGATAGCGAGCGATTCGCCGATGGCGCGGCCCGCGCGCCCGGCCTGCTGCCAGGTCGAGCTGATGGTGCCGGGAAAGCCGTTCATAATAGCCGCGTCGAGCGCCCCGACATCGATACCGAGTTCGAGCGCGTTGGTCGTGGACACCCCGAGAAGTTCGCCCGAGAAGAGGCGCTCCTCGATGGCGCGCCGCTGCGCGGGCAGGTAGCCCGCCCGGTACGAGGCGATGCGCCCGGCGATATCGGGGCGCTCGAAGAGCGCTTTGGCGACATAGTTTAAGATAAGCTCGGCGAGCTTTCGCGACTTGCTGAAAGCGATGGTTCGAAGGTGCTCTTTGGCCAATTCGCTCAGGAGCCAGGTCGTCTCCGAGTTCGAACTTTTTCGCTTGTTGAGGCTCTCCTCGAGAAGCGGCGGGTTCCAGAAGACCCAGGTCTTCCGCCCGCGCGGCGCGCCGTCGTCCTCGACGAGCGCGACATCGAGCCCGGTAAGGCGCCTGGCGAAAACATCCGGGTTGGCCACCGTCGCCGAGGCCATAATAAACTGCGGGCTGCTCCCGTAGTGCCGGCAGACGCGGCGCAGGCGCCGTATCACCTGGGCGACGTTCGAGCCGAAGACGCCGCGCAGGATGTGTATCTCGTCGATGACCACGTAACGCAGGTTCAAGAAAAAACCCGCCCACTGCTTATGCGCCGGCATGATGCCGGCATGTAACATATCCGGGTTACTCAAGACCACCGAGGCGTGCCGGCGGATGCGGGCGCGCTCCTCGCGCGGGGTATCCCCGTCGTAGGTCGCGCAAGCGCCGGGGAAGTCCATCTCTCCCAGCGCGCGCAGCTGGTCCTGGGCGAGCGCTTTCGTCGGGAAGAGATAGAGCGCCCGCGCTTTCTTGTTGGCCAGCAACTCGTCGAGGACGGGGAGATTGTAACAGAGGCTCTTGCCGCTCGCCGTCCCGCTTACCACCAGGACATGCTTGCCTTCCTTGGCGAGGTCGTAGGCGTCCGCCTGATGGGTGTAGAGGCGCTTAGCCCCGATACGCTCAAGCCTCGCCTTCACCCCATCGACGAGCGCGTGGCGCGGCGAGGTGTATGCCGCGGGCCGCGCCGGCAGCGTGCGCCGGTGCGTGATTTGGCCGCCGTATTCCTCTTGTCCTTCGATGTGGTGGAGAAAGCTCGTGATTTCGCCCATAGCCATATTGTTAACATTAATTACTTAAATGGGGAAATGGTTTCGTCGTGAACTTCTTCGATACGCCCTACCAACCCGCCGGCTACAGCACCAAGCCAAAATAGAAAAGCGGCCGCTATAAGAATGAGGGACGCCATCACAAAGGCCTTTCCGAAGCCAAAATATGTTACTACAATCCCAGAGGCTAAGGGGCCCGCAGTGTGCCCGATATCCATTATCGAGCCAAAAACACCCATGGCCGAGCCGTGGGTCTCACGCCTACTTAAATCAGCGATAAGGGCCGAAGTGGCCGACGTTACAATGGAAAGACTTAACCCCAGCAATATGCTTAAGGCCAGCAACGGCAGAAAAGATTCAAACAATGAGATACTTCCGACACAGAGCGCGCCGATTATTGCTCCCACAATTATCTGGGGTTTCCTGCCATGCCTATCAGAGAACCGGCCCATCATCGGCTTCGTAAGCGCCAGTGTGATTACTTGCGCCGAGAGAAAGGCCCCGACCGTATATGCACTCAGGCCTATCTTTATCGAATAGAGCGGCAGAAATGTCTCAAAGGTTCCATACGCGAAGAGCATTGCCGCCTCAACGATGCTTGTAATTAGAATTCCCTTATTGGTCAGCGCTATAAACATAAGCGAGCTTAGTTTTTCCGCCCACCGCTGCTCATCCCCCTTAGCTTTAGCCTGGTCGGGTATACTGAAAACGAGCAACAAAGCAAGCACGCCGGCTATTCCGCATACCAGATAAACAACTCGGTAACCGATACCCGGATTCAACGCCAACATGCCGATGACGGCGCCCCCGACTATCGGCGCCATAAACCTGCCGATAAGGGTCGATGCTGAGAACCACCCGATTTTCTCGCCCCTCTCCTTATGGAAGAGATCTACTACAAGCGCCATTGCAACCGGTATGAATACGGCGGTTGCAACGCCATGATACAGGCGGATAAGGGCTAGCTGCCAGAGCTGCGTCACGAGAAGGTAGAGAAACGGGGCGGTTGAGAAGACGAGGGCGGCAAAGATCAACATTCGCCGGCGACCCACCCTATCTGAGAGCATGCCGGCGGGTATGCCGACGAAGATGCCCGTGAACGCGGATACGGCGGCGACCATCCCCACACCGGCCGGGTCCGCACCGAGATACGATGCGAAAAGCGGCAGCACAGGACTCTTCGATATTGTAGAGCTGAATATGGCAAAGAATCCTGCGCTGCATAGCACTACGAAGGGTGTGGGTCGCATCGGTTACATAAGCCTCTGCAGCTCGTTGTGATAGCCCACGTACCGGCTGAGGGTCTTATCGTTCTTGCCGTATTTAGGATAGCCTCTAAGTATCTCTTCAAATCGCGCTTCCGCTTCTAGTTCGTCGGTTACGATCCCATCGGGATCGGTGATTATGTCTACCAGTCTGTCGGCATAGATCACTACTTTTTCCTCCAGGGTTTTAAGAGAATAGTCTTTTTCCGGCAAGCCGAGTTCACGCGCCTCCTCCTCGGTAAGCCCGCCCCTTATATGCTTCTCCATGATATCGGTGATCGCTTTGGGGAGATCAAAACTCTCTCCGAGTCCGGCGCCGATCGCGCCGTGCTCGAGAGCATGGGTCTTTGACTTGCCAAGGTCATGAAATAAGGCGCCTCGTCCAACAAGCTCCATATCGATCCTTATGCCTGTCTTGCCGGCAATCCTTTCGGCGATCTCTAAGGCCTTTTTCGCGACCTCGCTGCAATGTCGTATGTCATCATCCGAGACGCCCGCCTCCTTGAGTAGCGCTAAATCCGAATCCTGAATTTTATAACCCGTTCTTTGCGCCGCTTTGATGCCGAACGAGGTTAGCGCATCTTCGATCGTCTCATCAAGACCCCTCAGGATGTGCGCGAATTTAGCGCGAATATCATCACGGATATGCCCGATATACTCCTCCAGCGCCTCCTTGCCATACATCTCCTCAATCGCCCTTCCATGCTCGTATATCTTCGTAATGTCATGACGCTCGGCCTTGTGTTCAGGATCTAGATCGATCCACTCATGGATATCGCGATACTCTTTGCCGGTCCTTTCCGCACTCAGTTTAAAATGCTTATCAACAGTCGGCATAATCTCCTCCTTTTTCAATCACGCCATAGATGCGTAGAGCATCTCGAATACTACCATCCCTTGCTCAAGGGCTTGCCGGTCGTCTTTTGCGGTTTTTCTTATCCCTATCAGGATCTCCTCAACCCCTTTAGCTTCGGGTTTTTTGTGCCGGTCGTCCTTGATATCGAGTTCGTGGACGATCTCGGCTATATTTTTAAGGGCTTTCGATTTAAGTCTGAACGACTTAATAAGCACCTCGAATGTGCACATATCCATTTGATGGGTGAATTCCGCACCCATTGCGTCGAAAGCGACGACGTCTTTTCCCAGCGCTTTTAACTCCTCTTCATCTATAAAATCAAAGGTCGCCTTCTCATCTATAAATTTTCTAATAAGCCATGCGGACGCCATCCTATCCACAAAAGGCCTTTTTCGCGTAACCCATCTCTTACCTTGATACTCTTCCAAGCGTTTTACTACCACGGCGGGGACGGACCTCTTCGAATCGATTCCCGACAAGCCTTTGATCAGGTCCTCGATGACTTTTAATCTTTTTTCTAGGCGAATCCCGGCATTCGACGCAAAGAAATCTTTCCTTTTTACCTCATCGAACTCTCTTAGGTACTTGTTCACCTTCTCCAACAGCGCCTTAATGCCCGGGTTCTCACTCCCCTGTCTTATGCTGTTTGCCCTTCTTTCGAGTTCGTCGATTCCTTTTTCGATTTGGCCGTACTCCTCTTCTCGTTGGCGGTTGAAGAGATCGACTATATCGCGCTCTTCCATGTTCTCGATCGCTTCGACACGGGCGAAGGCTCCCTCGCCCCCCAGGGAAACAATCTCAGAGACCAGCCATTGGAAGAACTCGTAGTGCTCCTCATTGTATGGGAGTATATAGACGGTGCCTTTAAGCTGCACCGCCCCCACCTTTGCGAGCTTCCTCCATGCCCTGACTCTGAGGTTCACAGGTTTTGAAGGCGTGCTATAAAAAAGCAATAGCCAGCCCTCACCTTCGAGAAACATATCGTGTATCATATGATGCAACTGTAACACATGTTACTGCATTAAGTCAATAAAGATGGAGCCATATCGGGGATAAATAGAATCAGGCAAGGAGGCGACATAGGATATGGGCACTGAACGCAGGCACGACATCTCCCATGAGGTGGCGGCGCGTATCGGCGAGTCGATGCCCGGCGCGACCGCCGAGGTACGCGTCGGCCCGGCCTACAAGCTAAAGAGCGGCCCGGTTGCGCGCGCGCAGCGGCCGGATGTGTAGTAATAGGGTCTGACTGTTTCGCTGCGTCAAGGGAGATAGTCCTTGCCTCCCAGCACAAACGAAAACGGGTATGCGACGGCGCTTTCGCAAAGCCCTTTCTCGACCGGCGCGTCAAAAATATACATGGCTTTTTCTATCACCTCTTCGGCATGGAGCCGGTACTCGTCGAACGGTCTTTGCCAGACACATTTGCCAAAACCAAGTTTGGCCATGACATGCTCGTAGCGAAACCTCAAGAGGTTAACGAAATGGCCGACGAGCAAATTGCCGGGTCTGCACAGTATATGCACCTGGCCGGGGAGTATGCAAAACGCGAAGAGGCTGTAACCGTGGAGCGCGGTCGTCTCGAATATCAGGTAGGCGAGGTTGTTGCATTTCCCGTGGGTCGTAAAGAAGTCGTCTTCGACTGTTGAGAGAATGATGTGATAGGTAACCGGCAACGGATGTACGTTGTCTAAAAGACCATAAGTACCGATGGCGATATGCTCTCTGCTGTCCATAACATACTACAATAGAGTATTCGTTGGCGACCCACAATACTATCCGCGCAAGTTTTTAAACTTTTTAACAAATAGTATCGTCCTGCCGGTTTCTCGCATGATTAAGTGACGCCAAGGCATGCCGCTCGGCAAAAAAACCTACGCCTCCAAACCGCTCTCCGCTTCAAAGCAGGGGATGCAGAGCCGGCGGGCGTGGTAGTGACGAATTTTAGTCTCCATGGCGGCTTCACCGCAATCCTCGCAGACGACCGATTGGAGAACCTCGGCTTTGCCCGGCAGCTCGATTTCGACCTCGCGGGTCTCGAAGAGCTCATCGGCCGGCATCTCAAGGAGGCGCTTGAGGGTCTCCTCGCGGCTCTCGCCCTCTTTCGCCCAGCGCCCCTTCGGCTTAACCGCGATACGAAGCGCTTTGCCGGTCGCACGGTTGGCGATGGTGTAGACATGTTTGCCGTAATCGCTGATGAAGAAGTTACCCTTGCCGGCGGTCGTCCCCAGCATATACTGGAGCGCGTCGATACCGCAGGCGCGGTTCTCGACGATGGCGATTATCTCCTCGTCCTCGGCGCGGTGGTGCTTGAGCCACTCCAGCGCGACCTCGGACGCCCGGTAGCCGAGCGCCAAGCCGGGACAGACGTGCCCGTGAAATTTCGAGACCTCTTCAATCGACGGAATATTGTTGTCCACTATAACATCATCCCCTTATAAGTTCTTCGGCGATTTGCACCGCGTTGAGCGCGGCGCCCTTCCTTATCTGGTCGCCGACGACCCAGAAGTTCAAGCCGTTCTCGAGCGAGAGGTCCTCGCGGATGCGCCCGACGAAGCAGTCGTCTTGGCCCGCCGCGAAGAGCGGCATCGGGTACGCTTTGTTCGCCGGGTCGTCTATGACGGTTAAACCCGGTGCGGCCGCGAAAAGCTCGCGCGCCTTCTCGGGGGTTATCTTCTTCTCGGTCTCGATGTTTATCGCCTCCGAATGCGCCCTGAGCACAGGGACGCGCACGCAGGTCGGCGAGACCGCGATATCCATATCACCCATTATTTTGCGGGTCTCATGGACCATCTTCATCTCTTCCTTGGTATACCCGTTTTCCTGAAAGGCATCGATGTGCGGTATGAGATTGAATAGAAGCTGATAGGCGAAGTGCTCGACATGGAGTTCCTTGCCGGCCGCAAACGCCCGCATCTGGTCGATAAGCTCACTCATGCCTTTAGCCCCGGCGCCCGACGCCGACTGATAGCTCGAGACGACCACGCGCTTGATGCGGCTGTAGTCGTAGAGCGGTTTCAGCGCCACCAGCATGATGATGGTCGTGCAGTTCGGGTTGGCGATAATGCCGTTGTGTTTCCTCACATCGGCCGGGTTGACCTCGGGCACCACCAGCGGCACATCTGCGTCCATGCGGAACGCGCTGGAGTTGTCGACCACGACCGCGCCCGCCTCGACCGCGGCCGGCGCGAACTCTTTGCTAATCGAGCCGCCCGCTGAAAAGAGCGCGATGTCTATACCCTTAAAAGAGTCCTTAGCCAACTCCTCGACGGCCAACTCCTCGCCTTTGTATCGAAGTTTTTTGCCCGCCGAGCGACCCGAGGCCAGAAGCTTTAAGTCGGCGACAGGAAAATCGCGCGCCTCCAAGACCTGGAGCATCTCCTCGCCTACCGCGCCGGTCGCCCCGGCAACGGCGACATTAAAGAGCTTCATCGGTGACCGCCTCCTCGCTGAGTTGGAAGTGCTCATGGAGCGCGCGGACCGCTGTCGCTATATTACCCTCGTCGATGACGCAGGATATCCTAATCGGCGAGGTGCTTATCATCTGGATGTTGATACTATTCTCCGCCAGGACATCGAACATCTCGGCGGCCACACCGGGGTGGCTCTTCATGCCGGCACCGACGATGGATACCTTGGCTATATCCTTGTCGAGGTCGTGTCCTTGTGCGCCGAACTCGCGCACCAAATCTTCGATTATCGATTGCGCCCTCGGCACGTCGTCGAGGTCGAGAGTGAAGGAGATATCTGTGTGGCCCTTGTGGCTCACGTTCTGCACTATCATATCGACGTTGATGTTGGCCGCCGCCAGCGGTTTGAAGACCTTAGCCGCGATGCCCGGCCTGTCCGGCACGCCGTAGATGGTTATCTTTCCCTCGCTGGTATTGTGGGTTACGCCGCTGATTATAGGTCTCTCCATCCCCTCATCTTCCTCCTTGACAACCGTTCCCGCACTATCGGCAAAACTCGACCTGACCTGCATAACGACGTTGTGATTGCGCGCGTACTCGACCGAACGAAGCTGGAGAACCTTGGCGCCGCTCGACGCCATCTCGAGCATCTCCTCGTAGGTTATCTCGGACACCAGCGATGCCTCCGGCACAATCCTCGGGTCCGCTGTAAAGACCCCTTCGACGTCGGTATATATCTCGCACTTGTCGGCGTTGAGGCCCGCGGCCAACGCTACGGCCGTCGTATCCGAGCCGCCCCGGCCCAGCGTGGTTATATCGTTGTCGATGGTCACACCCTGGAAACCGGCGACGATACATATCTTGCCGCTCTCGAGCGCGTCCATGATACGCTCCGACTTGACATCGACGATTCGCGCTTTGGTGTGGCTGTCGTCGGTTACGATGCCGACCTGGTAGCCAGTGAACGATATCGCCTCGTGGCCTAGTTCATATATGGCCATCGCCAAGAGCGCGACCGATTGCTGCTCGCCGGTGGCGAGTAGCATGTCCATCTCACGCTCGGGCGGTTTTACGGAAATCTGCCGCGCCAACTCGACGAGCTCGTCGGTGGTATCACCAAGCGCCGATACTACGACCACAACAGAACTCCCGGCCTGCTTGGTCGCGACGACCCTTTTAGCGACATTTTTGATTTTTTCGACATCGGCGACGGAACTCCCGCCGAATTTCTGCACGATAATTCCCACAATCCTACCCCCATTCTGTTACAAATCTTTATTTTAGCAGGCAAGACTGCTTGTAGCAACTCGGCTGAGCACTTGCGGGCGGACAAAATTTGAGTCGTCAGGAAAATAGGCGGCCAAACCCATCTTTCAAAAAATCGGCTTTGCCTTTATAATTAGTGAATATGTCATACTGTCCAAAATGTGGAACCAGATTTGAAAAAGGCGCATACAGGTGCGCGAACTGCGAGGCGCGGCCGACTAACGGACCACTGCGAACAGGTCCGCCGCTCAGCATGCGCGTTGCCAAGTATAGGAACCCGCTCATCCTGGTCGCATTGGCGGCCATTATCCTGATGACGCGCTCGGTTTTCGTAGTAACGGGCATTTATTGGATAATTATCGTAGGTTTGCTCGGGGCGCTTCTCTATACCGTGCTCAAAAACCGGCGGGCGAAACGAGCCTACCATAACCACCGTCCAGACAGGCGAGAACCCCGGCAACCCAACAACCTCACCGGCTATGGGCCGCCGCGTAACTATGTGCCAAAGCCTATACCGAAAAAGCGCACCAACGTCATCCCGTTTAAAAAGAAGAGCGACCCGAAGTCCAAAACTAAGCCGGATTAAGCTTCGGCCTCGTCATCCTCGAGCGCAAGCCTGCCGGCCAGCTCACGCATGTATTTGGTATCCGGGCCGAAATCCAGGCCGTACTCATGAAGAAGCGTACCCTCATGGATAAGCTCGTGCGCCTCCCCGCCCAATATGTCCCCAGAATAGTTATGAGTAAGATAGACGCTGAGTAGGAAGTAAGCATTCCGTGCCTTCCAAGGCTCTAGTTCTCCTGCTTCAATCTTATCCAGAAACCAACCGGACAGGCGCGCCAGCATACCGCGGGCATCTTCGATAGCGCCCTCCTCGATTTTGAGAGCAATCGGCTCAATGACGATGAAGACGTCGCGCGTGGTCTGTTTTTCATATTCCGCAAAGGGTATGTCGGGCCGCATCATCAAAGACACCTCTTTCGCCCGATAAATCGGACGACTACGCTTTAAGGGTCGGCGTATTGCGCAACCATGACTTTTCCGTGACTTTTAATTCTACCCATATCATTAGAGGCCGAGTCAAACTCGGCCTCTAATTCGGCTTCTATTATACTCCTTCTAAAATCAGGGCTAAAGCCCTGAGCTACGAATTACTCCACGCCGCAGCGTTTCTTAAGCCGGCTCCAGTTCTTGTCTATCTCGACCTGGAACGTCTCAAGCAGGTGCTCGTTGCCCGGCTTGAAGAGGTGGCGAAAACGCCCTTGCGGTTTCAAGAAGTCGGTGATGGGTTTGAGCGCCTTCGGCTTGAAGTTGAGCTTCCACTCGCCGTCTTCGACCTCGTAGAGCGGCCAATAACCGGTCTGCACCGATATTTTCGCAATCTCGATGGTGATTTCGTTCGGTGTCCTCCAGCCGCGCGGGCACGGCGCCATAATATTCAAGAACGCCGGGCCTTCGACTGAAAATGCTTTCTCGGCCTTCTTGACGAGGTCTTTCCAATGGCTTATCGAGGCCTGCGCGACATACGGGATGTTGTGCGCCGCCATGATCTGCGCCAAGTCTTTTCTCTGTTGCGGCTTGCCCGGGCGAACTTTGCCCGCCGGCGAGGTCGTCGTCGACGCGCCGAACGGGGTCGAACTCGACCGCTGGATACCGGTGTTCATGTACGCACCGTTATCATAGCAGACATAGACCATATTATGGCCGCGCTCCATCGCCCCGGAGAGCGACTGCAAGCCGATGTCGTAGGTGCCGCCGTCGCCGCCGAACGCGACGAACTTCATCTCTTTTTCGATCTTGCCCTTGCGCTTGAGCGCGTTGTACGCCGACTCGACGCCGCTGATAGTGGCCGCGGCGTTCTCAAACGCATTATGGATAAATGGTATCTTCCACGCCGAAAACGGGTACGGCGTTGTCGAGACCTCCAAGCAACCCGTTGCTATACCGCCGATAACTTGGTCATTCGCACCAAGCAACACCTGGCGAACCGCGACAGAGGCACCGCAACCGGCGCACAGCCTGTGGCCGCCGGTTAGAAGCTCGGGTTTCCTGCTAAGCTCTTTAATCGTTGCCATCTGCCTCCTACTCCTTTACTCCAAGTAATGTAACGGCCTCACGCGGCGATTCTTCGCCCTTGACTACTTTGACAAGGTCATTTACGACCGTCTCGATTTGATCCGGTCCGGTATCCCTGCCGCCTAGACCGTAGACGTATCCCTGAATAGCCGGTCGCAGCTTGCTGTTGTAGAGCGCCGCTTTTATCTCTGTGTAGACCGGCCCGCCGAGCGAACCCGCCGTATCGGAGCGGTCCATAACGCCGACCGCTTTGATCTTTCCGAGCGCCTCCGCAAGCTCCGCCGCCGGGAACGGCCTGAAGACCCGCAGCTTAAGCATGCCGACCTTGACGCCCTGCGCGCGCATCGCGTCGATGGTATAGCGGGCGGTTCCGGCGGTCGAGCCGAGAACCACGACGGCGACGTCGGCATCGTCTAGCCTGTACTCTTCGAAGAGGCCATATTGCCTGCCGGATAGTTTCGCGAAGTCGTCGGTGACCTTCATGACGATATCTTTTGAGCCGTCGAGCGCGACACGCAGTTGTTTTCTCTGCTCGTAGTAGAAGGCCGGCATCGCGAACGGGCCAAAGGTCACGGGCTCGTTCGGATCATATAGAAGCGAGTGCTTCGGTTTGTAATCGCCGACAAACTTCTTTACGTCGGCATCGTCCAAAACCTCGAAACGGTCTATCGCATGGCTGGTAATAAAACCGTCGTGCATCGACATAACCGGCAACCGCACATTCTTGTGCTCGGCTATTTTGATGGCCATAATCGTGTTATCGTAGGCCTCTTGCGCCGTCTCGGCGAAGAGATGTATCCAACCCATATCACGCGCGCCCATCGAGTCCGAGTGGTCGCAGTGGATGTTTATCGGGCCGGAGAGCGCCCGGTTTACGGTCTGCATGACAATCGGCAACCTGAGCGCCGACGCAATAGAAAGCTCTTCCCACATGAGCGCGAGGCCCTGGGACGAGGTGCTGGTCATAACTCGAGCCCCGGCGGCGGAAGCGCCGATACAGGCGCTCATCGCGCTATGCTCCGACTCGACATTGACATATTCGGTATCCACAACGCCATTGGCCACGTAGTTCGCGAACTCCTCGACAATCGTCGTCTGCGGTGTAATCGGATACGCCGCGACGACATCCGGGTTTATCTGTTTCATCGCGAACGCGCAGCCCGCGTTACCGGTCATCGCAACAATTTTTTGCTTAGTAGCCGTCTTTGCCATTATTCCTCGCCTCCTTCGGGATGCATAGAGATAGCGTCGGCCGGGCAAACTTTCGCGCAGATGCCGCATCCCTTGCAGTGGTCGTAATCGAAGCTATCCCACTTCTCGTCTTTTACGATAATCGATGAGTCGGGGCAGCTTATCCAGCAAATCAAGCACTGGGTACATTTCTCCTCATCCCACGCGGGCTTGTCGGTGCGCCAGCCGCCGGTCTTATAATACGCGGCGTTGCCGCCCTCAAGAATGAGTGCGCCCTCGGGATATTTCTTCCAACCCCAGTGCTCGGCGTCTTTTATATTCCATTTCACTCCGCTTTCACCTCCGCATAAGCACGCTCGACCGCGCGCACGTTGCCCTCGATAATCTCGTCGGAAAATTTCTTGCCGAAGGATTTGCGGACATAGTCGGTGAGGTTTTCTATCGGCATCATGTCGGTCGCCCGGACGAGCGCGCCCATCATAGGCGTGTTCGGAATCGGCCGCCCTATCGTCTCCTGCGCGATTCTAGTCGCATTGACCGTAAATATCGTGCGACCTTTGAGGCCCATCGCTTTGCGAATCGCTTTCGGCTCATCATCGGTATTGACGATTAAGACGCCGTCTGTGTGCATGCCCGACGTAACATCGACCGCCTTTAATAGCGTGGGGTCGAGCACGACAACGATCTCCGGGTTCGCGATACTGCTGCGAATATGGATCGGTTCGCTGCTGATTCTCGTGAACGCTTGAATCGGAGCGCCCATCCTCTCCGGGCCGTACTCCGGAAACGCCTGAAAATACCGGCCCTGCGAGAGCGCGGTCTCAGCCAGAAGCTTTGCCGCCGTAACGGCGCCTTGGCCGCCGCGCGCGTGCCAGCGAATCTCAGTAAGTTTTACCTCTGCCATTGTCACCTCCGAAAAATTTGAGACTTGTCAAATGTGTTCCTCTATCGCTTACAAAGCGGAACGGTTGCTTATAAGGCAATTAGAAGAATTCTAATGGTCGACACGTCAGCCTGTCAACATGTTTGTTACATGTTTGTCACAATTGATGCTATACACACGGTAAGTAACCGAAATAGTAACACTTTATACCTTGGGTCGCGTGTTCCGGCTAGAGACATAGCTGGAAATTTCTCCCATTTGAAGTAAACTACATTTCGCGTCTACCTTCAAGAGCCCGGCCCAAGGTAACCTCATCAGCGTACTCGAGGTCGCCGCCGACCGGCAAGCCGCTCGCGATGCGGGTAACGGTAATACCCAATGGTTTGATGAGTCGAGCGAGGTACATGGCTGTGGCTTCGCCTTCGATGTTGGGATTGGTGGCGATTACTACTTCTTTTATCTCTTTTCCCCCGAGTCGCTTGAGCAACTCGCGCACCCGAATATCATCCGGGCCGATACCGTCTATCGGAGAGATAGCGCCTTGCAACACATGATAAAGACCCCTGAACTCCCCGGTCTTCTCCAGGGCCACTATATCTCTCGGTTCCTCGATGACACAGATCGCCTCCTGGTCGCGATTGGCGTCGCGGCAGAATTCACAGCGAACCTGGTCGGTTACATTAAAACACTCCTCACAAAAGCTTATCTTATCCTTGACCTCATCTATCGCCCTGGCCAGCTTCTTGGCGTCCGCCGGCGGCGACTTGAGAATATGAAAGGTGAGCCTTTGCGCGGTCTTCGGGCCTATACCCGGAAGCTTTGCGAATTCATCGATGAGCATCGCAACCGGACCGGCATAATATGCCATATTTAAAATCCACCTTGCTTTCTTTTAGCTTTCGGCTGTTTGCATTACAGCCGAAAGCTGGAAAATGCGCGTGCGCGACACTCGCGCTGCCCTTGATTATACCTGATTTGGTAATAAAATATGTGGGGCTAGAAGCCGGGTAGACCCAGGCCGCCCAGACCTCCGGCGAGCGGCCCGGTCACCGCCGCGAGTTTGCTCTGCGCGAGTTCCTGTGATTGACGGAGCGCTTCGCTTACGGCGGCTACCACCATATCCTCGAGTATTTCGACGTCTTCCGGGTCGACTACCGACGGGTCTATTTTTATCTCAACGATTTGCTGCTTGCCGGTGACGACCGCCTTGACGGCCCCGCCGCCTGCGCTTGCCTCGATGTTGGTTTCGTTTAGCTCTTGCTCGACACGCGCCATATCGGCCTGCATCTTCTGTACTTGTTTCATCATGTTTCCGTACTGGCCCTTCACGATTGTTCCCCCTGACTCTCTGTCTCTTTGACGGAAATATCTTCGACTATCTTAGCACCAAACGTATCCTGAACCAATTTTATGTAATCATCCGGCGCGAGCATATCGTCCGCTGCCCCATCGCCCTCGGTGACCGCGACGGTCTTGGGCGCGCCGTTGGCGAGTTCGCATTGAATCGGGATGTCATAACCGGCCACCAGTTTAAGGGTATTGCGCAATAGCTGGATGTTCTCCGGCGTCTCGACAAACTCTTTGTCGCTTTTCTTGAGCGCGAGAACCAGCACGCCGTCCTCGAGTCGCACCGGTTTTCCGGCGGCGAAAAAGTTGTAGCGCGACGGTTTCTTCTCCTTGACGAATTTGAGAACCTGCGGCCACGCCCGGCGAACCGACTCGATGTCGAAGTCACCGCCGCCTGCCGCCGGCGGCGCCGGTGTGCCCGCCTCCGTCTTCCGCGTCGGTGCCGGCGCGACCGGCGCGACCGGTACCGTCGGCGCCGCTTCATCCCTATTCTTCGGCGTGCTTGCTCGTGCCGGTCTCTTCGGCGTGCTTGCCGGCGCCGCCTGCGCCGCCGACAGAGCACCGTTGAGCGCCGCACTCTCGAGGCGCTCCAGGCGGCGGAGTATCCCTTCGAAAGAGGCGTCCGTCTCGCTCTTGGCGAGCTTAAACAGGGCTATTTCAAATAGAAGGCGCAGGTCGGTGGACCATCTCGATTGTCCGTAGATATCATTGAGTGTCTGTATGTAAAAGGTGAGTGTCCGCGGCTCGATTTGGGCAGCTTGAGCCGAAAGCCGCTCTTTAAGGTCGTCGGGAACGCCGGCCTGCCGCATATCCCGGACGCTCTGCCTTAGAAAGACGTTGCGCAAATGCCCGAGAAGGTCTTGGATAAACCGGCGCAAATCGACTCCTTTGGCGACCAGCTCGTCTATGAAGAGAAGGCCTCCGGCAAGGTCATCCTTGCCCAGTAAGTCGGTGAAATCGAAGAGAAGTTCACTATCGGTCAGCCCGAGCAGCGCGATAACATCGGCGCTGGTTATCTTTTCGTTAGTATAGGAGCCGAGCTGCTCTAGTGCGCCTAGCGCGTCACGAAGCGCCCCTTGGGCATGGTGCGAGATTAGCGACAGGGCGGCCGTCTCTATCGGGATCCCTTCGGCCTCGGCTACGTGCGCGAGCCGCGCCTCGATGTCGGGCGGGGAAATTCGTCTAAAGTCGAACCGCTGGCACCGCGAGAGTATCGTCGGGATTACCTTGTGCGGCTCGGTCGTGGCCAGCACGAAGATGACATGCTCCGGCGGCTCTTCGAGCGTCTTCAAGAGCGTGTTGAACGACTCGGTGGTCAGCATGTGGACCTCGTCGATTATATAGACCTTTTTGTTTCCGCCGCTCGCGCTGTATGGGATCTTCTCGAGGAGGTCGCGTATCTCCTCGACCCGGCGGTTAGAGGCGGCGTCGAGTTCGAGCACGTCGATGGAGCTGCCGTCATCAATCGACCGGCACGATTCGCACTTATTACACGAGTTCGATGTAGGCCCCTCGACGCAATTTATGGCCTTCGCCAACGCGCGGGCGGTCGTCGTCTTTCCGGTTCCGCGCGGTCCGCAAAAGAGGTACGCGTGCGAGATGCGCCCTTTATCGATCGCGTTCTGAAGCGTTTGAGTTATGTGGGATTGACCTGCTATCTCGTCGAAGGTCTGAGGCCGCCATTTCCGATAGAGTGAAACGTAAGACAAGGTAAGCCTCCGGTCGTAGCCGCTTAAATGATTAAACAAAACGTAGCAGATTTGACCGGTCAAGTCAAAGAAGCTGCCGCTGTCGGCAACGCCCGACGAGGCCGGAATCGAGGTTTCGCATGCCGAGAAATTCGCGGGCATGAATAGAAAAAAGCGCCCTATTGAGCGCCTTTCTCAATGCTTGAAACAAGATGACCGTGCACCTGCTTTTGACATCCGGCCCCAAGCGTTGCCGCGTAGCCGGCTCCGGCCAGGCTTCCCCGCGGCACACGGAAAATATCGCTTACCGCTGCTTCCTCCCGGACCTGACGGGGTTCACGAGTTTCCGTTGCGCGGGACCCAGCCCTCAACACCACTTGCGCAACAACCGACCTCACAACCGGGGAGCCTGGAGCAGGAATTCAGCCCCGCTATAGCGGATTGCGGATACAGGGCACCGCTACCTCCCCACCTAGCACGGTCATGCGGAGGAGGAGGGATTCGAACCCTCGAGGCGCTATTAACGCCAACGCGATTTCCAGTCGCGCGCACTAGGCCGAACTATGCGACTCCTCCGAAACCTATATTAAATTTCAAGCATTAGCATTTTAACACGCAGGCGCCTAATTTTCATCTTTTTGACCAAATCTGCGTCGAGCCTCACTTAAGCGAGAAGCAAGAAAATTAGAAAAAGCTCCTCGGGGAGCTTTTTCTGCGGAGGAGGAGGGATTCGAACCCTCGAGGCCCTTGCGGGCCTAACGGTTTTCGAGACCGCCGCACTCGGCCGGACTATGCGACTCCTCCAATATTCGGTTCTTGCCGCCCTAAAGCACCCCGTTTGGCTCTGTCTTTTAGGGCACGCCCAAAGCGCCTTCTAATATTATCAATTAATACCCCCAAAAACAACGTCTGTCAGCGCTGTCCTTCTCCCGAAATAGTCGCGGTTCCTTCGATAGCGGCGGCGACTTTTATGCCGGCTGACTCTGCAACTAGGGCAGGCTACTAGGCTAATCGTCGGCGCCGCCAACCGGTCGCTGCCGCCTCTCTCTAAAAAAATCCTGAAGCAACTTGATGTTTTCTTCCTCCAAGATACCCCTGGTGACCGGAAGCCGCCAGTTGAGACGCTCGTCTTCGACTATGTTGAAGAGCGTTCCCGCCGCACCGCTTTTGGGGTCTGACGGGCCGTAGACGAGACGCGCCATCCGCGCCTGGAATATTGCGCCGGCGCACATCGGGCACGGCTCTTTCGTCACATAGATGGTGCAATCGCTCAAGCGCCAACGGCCGAGTTTCTTCGAGGCCGCCTCTATAGCGAGAATCTCCGCGTGCGCGAGCGCCGAGGCACGTCCTTCGCGCTCGTTTCGCGCGCTCGCCACGACCGTTCCGTCGCAGACCACGACCGCGCCGACCGGTACCTCGTCGGCCTCCGCCGCCCGCGCCCCCTCGGCTATCGCAATTCTCATATATGTGATGTCGGCATCTTCGGCCTCGTATTCGACCACTTAAACAAACCTCGAAAATAAGAAATAGACCACAAGAGTATTCTAGCAGGATTTTGACTGAAGAACATGTGCAGGGGACGTTGTTACGGTTGTTACGTTAGCTTACGACACGCGCGCATACGGGAGATACTCACCGAAGTTACGCGCATAGGCGTCGACAAAAGCCTCGCAAAGAACCGGGTCGAACTGGGTCCCGCTGCAGCTCTTTAGCTCGATTAGCGCCTCTTTCGGCTCATAAACCGGTCGGTATGGGCGGGCTGAGGTCATCGCGTCGAAAGCGTCGGCGATGGAGAGGATTCGTGAACCGAGTGGTATCTTATCCGACCTTAGGCCGTCAGGATAACCGTTGCCGTCATAGCGCTCGTGGTGATAGCGGACCATCTGCGCGATATGCGTCAGATTCGGAATTTGCGAGACGATCTGCCCGGATATATTTGAGTGCTCCATAATCTGCCTATACTCATCCGCCGAAAGCTTCCCCTGTTTGTTGAGGATTGTCTCGGGTATGCCGATTTTGCCGACATCATGCAGATATGCACCGACATGGACGCCATCGATCTCCTCGTCCTTCAGTCCCAGGCTTTCCGAAAGCAACAGCGAGTATATCGAGACGCGCTCCGAATGACTGCGCGTATAGGGGTCTTTAGCGCTCAGGGCTTCGGTGAGCGCCATTATCGCGTCGAAGTTTGTCCGTTTGAGCTGGTGGTTGAGGGCGCGTATCGTCTCGTGTGCCATCTGGTGAGCTTCGGCGAGCTTGTTGACTTCAACAGCGAGCGCACTCAGCTCACCGGCCTTATCGATTTGAATCCGGTTCCGGTAGTCGCCCGCAGCCAGTGCGCGAACCGATTCGATTAATCTAGCTAGCGAGGTTCTGTCGCACATAAAAAAAGTATGTCCCTTCGATGTGTAGAGCTGCCAATAGGGTTCCGGTTTATCTAGTTATCGTCGAAGAGGTAAGCGAGCTTTAGCGAGATTTGCCACAGGGTGCCCCAGGCATCCATTTGTCATGCGGGTTCAACACTTACCGTTTACCGCGAAAATTCTACCACTGGCAAGAAGATGAGCACGCTCGCCGGGTTTTTATTAATTCGTCCTCGCATGTCAAGGATAATGGCCAATAGGCGCAGGCTTTATAATATCCTTCATACATTTTATCCCATGCGACTGCGACATATCCGCTACCAGGCACGGTATGTCGCAGTACCTTTTATGCCTGTTTTTTCCTATCTTATTTGTGCTCTTGTCTTAAAGCATAACAGTCTGTATAATCGCACCATTAGCCGTGTTCAGGGCTGTTTGTGATTTTGCCTTATCCGCCAAATACAGACCGCAACAACACTTGATTTATTATGATAACAGCGTTATCATAATAATGCCTTTGTATGGAGGCGCCGCTTGAAAATTAGCTTTACCGATTACGCGATTATGCGGATGAAAATGCGGGATATTCTAAAACGCTTCTCTTGTCTGCAAGCAAGGGCAAGAATAAGAATCGATAGAGGTCATTAATGCGATGTGGGAATAAGATGAGGGGCGCCAAATGAATATAACAATACAGGCGGACAAGGACAACGACCAGCTATATATCTTGTTTCGAGAGAACAAGGAACTAGCGGGCATAGCGGCAGAAACCAAGAAGCTTGCGGACAACCTCTATTTAGATGTGGATAGCGAGGGCAGGCTGGTCGGTATCGAAATATGGCAGGCTTCAAAAACGCTTGGCGCAAGCATCGAAGATATTGGCCTGGACTCTTTGGTCGGAGTCGCCGAAGCGGCTAAGCTTTTTGGCGTCAAAAAACCGAACTTTATCAGGGATTACGTCGGCAAAGAGGACTTCCCTAAACCGGTAGCCGCGCTGGCCTCAGGAAGAATATGGCGGTTAAAAGATTTGGAGGAGTACAAAGCGCATAGCGCGAAGCAGAGCGCATGAAATCGATTGAAGCTTTACCATAAGTCCTGGTTAAAAGTTTTATCACCTTTTGCTTTGCAACATTTTGTGACATTTACGCACAAACGTCACAAAACTAGTACTCCATCACACATACATCGACTAGTATCCGTCATTCTGAGGGAGTTGAAAACGACCGAAGAATCTCAAGCTTTAGAGATTCTTCGTTTCACTCAGAATGACAACTCATAAAACGTGTGATGGAGTAGTAGGGTTACTACAATCTAAACTGACGACGATTAACCTCTTATAATCCTCTGAACCATCATGTAGGGGTATTTTTGTGAGAATAACTGTGCCGCGGGCAAGTCTCTCATTAAAGATCTTGTCAGTGAACTCAGAAGGAAAATCGATCATCGGCTTAATTCAAAAATTTCTCTATCCTCTTGATCGTGTTCAAGCAACTCTATGATCGATTCTTTTTCTTCGTCATCTAAGCCTTCGAGGAAGAGTCTAAAATCAATAAGTGCGTTTCCCTGGGTCTTCGTCCATGCCGGCTCTTTGTGAGTTAGATTTACCAAATCAAGCCCGGTGAGCTGACCATATGTTTTAATAACCTCATCAAGTATCTCAATGTCAGAGTCCGAGAAAATGTCTAACTCGGGTTGTCTCTTTGCTCTAAACTTTGGATACTTCTCGCTTCTGTCTATGACCTCTAAGTAGTTCATAAAGAGTTCAACATTAGTATTTGTGATACCAAAATACGATAACTCATCAGCAACCGCCTCATCCATAATATCAAGCGAAACTGAAGGAATTGGGCCGTAAGGAAGAGCATTATAGCTATCCCCAGACACCGGGCGGCCATATCTTTGCAGATGAAGCTTGTCTACAAAATACATTAATTTTGAGACTTTTAACTTATCTAAATTGGGAACATTATTGATGGCAAGATAGGCAACCACGTTTACGAACTTCTCAACATCGTATCTAAACCTAATTGTGCACGATGCCATTTAAATCATCCTTTATTAGCCCAAACACTCAGCATCTTCAATATACCCTGTGGCCAACACGTTAAACAAGAACCAGGTGCTACTGAAGCATCGGCAGATGCTAGATGCTGCTTGATTGCAGGGGCGGAGAGTGCTTTTCATTATAGCAAACATTTGTTCTGTTATATATATCATAAATCATGAAGCATTATCAGGCAACCCCCAAAAAGGTTATAAAAGAACACAAAATCAATGATCGTAAGTGCAAAACAAGTGCAGATAAGACAAAAATACCGCTCTTATCGACCGATGTTTCTAAGTTTCCCCTGTTAGCATCTTGCGTGCCCGGAGGGATTCGAACCCCCGACCTTCTGATTCGTAGTCAGACACTCTATCCAGCTGAGCTACGGGCACATTCTAGTCGTTAGACCAGAAAATATTATGGCGGAGAGAGAGGGATTCGAACCCTCGAGGGAGTTTTAAACCCCCTACTCGCTTAGCAGGCGAGCGCCTTCGACCGACTCGGCCATCTCTCCAGGCCGCTATGCGCGATAAAATCAGATACTTACTATACCGCAGGCGATAGACTTTGTCCACCCGAGATAACATCTCTATTCGCTATATTCGGGCAGGTCATGACAATCAGCTCGTCCCGACAGATCGAGGACGAAAAATCAGAGAGAAAGCCGCCTCAAGTAGGTGGCTTTCTCTGCGGAGAGGGAGGGATTCGAACCCCCGAGAGACTCACGCCTCTAACGGTTTTCAAGACCGCCGCGTTCAACCGGACTCCGCCACCTCTCCCTGTATGGCATGCGCGGCTTGCGCCTTGCAATTTTTCCATTGCGTAGTGTACCACATCCTACCCGCTCGAACAACGAGACCGGCAGACTCGCTTGCCTAGAACTTCTTCGCCTCGATACGCTCCGCGCCGCCCATGTAGGGCTTGAGCGCCTCGGGGATAAGAATCGTGCCGTCGGCTTGCTGGTAATTCTCGAAGACCGCCGCGACCGTCCTGCCTATCGCCAGCCCGCTTCCGTTTAGCGTGTGCACAAACTGCGGTTTCGCTTTCGGGTTTTCGCGGAAGCGGATATTGGCGCGCCTGGCCTGGAAATCCTCGAAATTGCTGCAGGACGATATCTCCTTGTAGCCGCCGAAGCCGGGCAGCCAGACCTCGATGTCGTAGGTCTTAGCCGCGGAAAACCCGATGTCGCCGGTGCAGAGCGAGATGACGCGGTAGTGAATATCGAGCGCCCGCAGAACCGCTTCGGCGTTGGCGGTCAACTTCTCGAGTTCATCGTAGCTCGTCTCCGGGCGGACGAACTTTACCAGCTCGACCTTGTTGAACTGGTGGTGTCTTATAAGGCCGCGGGTGTCTTTCCCGTACGCGCCGGCCTCGCTTCTGAAACAAGGCGTATACGCGCAGTAACGGCGCGGCAAATCGTCCCCGGCGAATATCTCGTCGCGGTGGATATTGGTGACCGGCACCTCCGCCGTAGGTATAAGATAGAGGTTTTCGTTCTCTATCTTATAGAGGTCGTCGGCGAACTTGGGCAGCTGCCCGGTGCCGGTAAGGCTGGTGTCGTTGACGAGTATCGGCGGAAAGACTTCGGTGTAGCCGTGCGTGCCGGTATGCAAATCGAGCATCAAATTCAAGAGCGCTCGCTCGAGCCGGGCCGCCAAATCCCAATAGAGCACGAAACGGGCCCGCGTAATCTTAGCCGCCCGCTCAAAATCGAGCACCCCGAGGTCGAGCCCTAAATCCCAGTGGGGCTTGGGCTCGAAGTCGAATTTCGGCCGCTCTCCCCAGGTCCTTATCTCGGGATTGCAGGTCTCATCTTCGCCGACGGGTACCGACTCATGCGGAATATTCGGGATATCCATCATCAGCCGTCCCAGCTCGTCTTCGATATCGGCGAGCCGCTCATCAAGCTCTTTTATGTCGTCTCCGAGCGCGCGCATCGCCTCTATTTTATCGTCCGCCGGCGCGCCGGCTTTTTTAAGCTTGGCTATCTCGCCGGAGACAATGTTTCGCTCGTTCTTCAAATGCTCAACTTTGACAATGAGGGTGCGCCGCTCCGAATCGAGTTCCTTGAAGCGCGAAAGGTCTACTTTGGCCGCGCGTTTTTCGAGCGCTTCCTGAACGACGTCTAGGTTATCGCGAACCCATCTTAAATCAAGCATTTATCCTCCCACAACGTCCGCTACCGGGTACGACCCTAAGACCTTTATGTTTCTGATCTTACATTTCAAGCATTTCAGAGCCGACTCGATGACCTCGTCTTCGACGTGGCCGAGCATGTCTATGAAGAAACAGTAGTCGCCGAGCGCTTTGCGCGTCGGTCTCGACTGGATTTTCGTCAGGTTGACATAGCGAAACGCGAACTCCTGGAGTATCTGCAGGAGGCTCCCGGGCCGGTCTTCGAAGATAAAACAGACGATGGAGGTCTTGTCGTTCCCCGTGCGCGGCGCGGGATCCTTGCCTACCAGGACAAAGCGGGTCTGGTTCTCCTCGAAGTCGGCGATGCCCTCGTCGAGGACGTCGAGCCCGTACATCTCGGCCGCGAGTTTCGGGCCTATCGCCGCCAGCGCCCCGTTCTGCTCGGATATCAACTTCACCGCCCCGGCGGTACTGCTCGCAAACTCGGTCTTGGCTTGGGGTAATTTTTCGGCAAGGTAGTCTCGGCACTGCGCGAGCGCCTGCGGGTGCGATATCACGGTCCGTATATCCTCCATCTTCACCCCGGGCCGTGCCACCAAGTTATGGTTTATCGGTATGACTATCTCACGCTCGATGAAGAGGTTGACGTCGAACGCGAGCACATCGAGCGTGGCGTTGACCGAGCCCTCGATGGAGTTCTCGATCGGGACCATCCCTTTGGCTACCTCTCCCCGCTCGATCGCGCGAAGGACATCGGCCTCGGCGCCGTACGGCACGAGGTTATGGTCGTCTATTTTCAATAACTTTTGCAGGGCTTCCTCGGTATACGTCCCGCGTGGGCCGAGAAACCCTATCTTCGTGTTCCGGGTCTCAGACAAGTCCGCTCTTCCTTTCCGGTTTCAGCTTAAGCTTTGACTAAGTCGCCCGAGCGCGCCTCGGCTATCGCCTCGCGCTCCTCGGATGAGAGGCTGTAGCTCGAGTCGCCGTTCTTGATAAATTTGGCGTAGCTGCGGCTCTCCTGACGCCCGTTTATCGTGCTTAGCACAACCCCGTCGCCGTGCCCGTTTAAAAGCGCCACGGCAAAACTGAGCTTGCCGCCGACATCGTCGAAAGCGTCGAAGCGGACGACACCGACGTGGCGCACCGTCGTGCGCAGGTCGAACTCGAGCTTCGAGAGGCTCTCTTTTATCTCGACGAGACCGGCGCCGAGCACTGCTAATTCGCTGAGGCTCTTGCTGACGGCGGCGACAAAGTCGCCGTTCTCGCCGGCTTTCGCCAACACCTTCCGCTCTTTGCCCAGCCGCTTTAGGCGCACCGACACTGCGATTAGCCATATCGCTAGGATTGCCCAGCCGGCTCCGAGTAGTGCTACAATAATTTCAACCGTTGCTCCATTCATTGCTGCCCCTTCGCATGAGAAGAAATATCCGCCATAATTATCACAGATTATACAGCAGCGGCCTAACCTTTGCATTAGGATAGATTGTAAAGGACGGCGATAATATTGAGGAAAACCACGGATATGGAGACGGATGGAGGCGACAGAGTTGAAGGTCGCGTATTTTGACTGTTTCGCGGGCGTAAGCGGCGATATGATAGCCGGCGCGCTCCTGGACCTGGGCCTGCCCCTGGCGATTTTGGAAGAGCGACTCGCGAAGGTGGGCATCGGCGGTTACGAGGTTGGCGCCGGGCGCACGCGGAAAAACCATATCGGCGCGACCAAGTTCGATGTCTCGACAGCGGCGCCGGAGGCGGCGCGCACCCTCAATGAAGTGCGCGACTTAATAGAGGCAAGCGGGTTGCCGGAGGCCGCCAAGCTCGACGTACTCGCTATTTTTACGCGGATAGCCGAAGCCGAGGCGAAAGTCCACGGCGTCCCCCTCGGCGAGGTCCACTTCCACGAGGTCGGCGCGACCGACGCGATAATCGACGTCATCGCCGCCGTCACGGGTCTCGAATACCTCGGCGTCGAGAAAGTCTACGCCTCGCCCATCGCCACGGGAACCGGCACCGTTGCGACCGCCCACGGGGTCTTGCCGGTACCCGCGCCGGCGACCCTCGAGATTCTCTCAGGCATCCCCGTCTACGGCACGCATATCCACGCCGAACTTGCGACGCCGACGGGGGCCGCCATCCTGGCGCACTACGCTACCTTTACAGCGGGGATACCGGTCATGCGCCCTGAAAAGACCGGCTACGGGGCGGGCGGGCGCGACCTCGAAATCCCGAACGTGCTCCGCGTCATCGTCGGGGAGGTCGCCGTGGAGCGCGATGAGACGGTCACGCTCATCGAGACCAACATCGACGATACCTCCGGTGAGGTTCTCGGCTACACGATGGAGGCGCTCTTTGAGCTGGGCGTGCTCGATCTCTGGTTTACGCCGATTCAGATGAAGAAAAACCGCCCCGCCGTGATGCTCTCGGCGCTGGTCCCCGCCCATCTTGAACAAGCGGCCATCGACACCATCATCTCCGAAACGGGGACGCTCGGCGTTCGAATAAGCAAACACGCGCGCGTCGTCGTCGAGCGAGAGATGCTCGAAGTAGACACGGCGTTCGGGTGCCTCTGTGTCAAAATCGGCCGGCACGAGGGGCGTATCACCTCGATCGCGCCGGAGTTCGATGATTGCCGCGCGGCGGCCCAAACACACGCGGTTCCGCTCAAAGAGGTCTTCGCGGCGGCGCGGGAGGCGGCGCGTCGCCAAATCGACGACGCGCACTAGAAGCGCTAAAAGCCACCCGAAAGAGGTGGCTTTTTTGGTGCGAGAAGGGGGACTTGAACCCCCATATCCTTACGGACACTAGACCCTGAACCTAGCGCGTCTGCCAATTCCGCCATTCTCGCAAAAATCTCGCACACATTGACTAACTTTGCGCGTCCGCAAAATCCGTTCGCGTCCGGACACTATCCAATCGCATCATAGATTATATCATTTTTACCCGCCGCGCAATATAATCAAGGAGAAAGCGTCCGGCTCGTCGAAGTAGCTTTAGATGTACGTAAGAACGGATCAACTACTCCTCAACCGTTATAAAATAACGTCCAAGCTGGGCGGCGGCGGGTTCTCCGACGTCTACGAGGCTTTCGATACGCGCATGGAGCGGGTCGTCGCCATCAAACAAATCCACGTCGACCGCCGCTCGGCCGAGCGCGTCATTCGCGAAGCGCGAACGGTCGCGCTCCTCAACCATCCAAATATCGTCACCCTCCACGAATTCGAGAAAGACGGGGACGACTATTATCTCATTATGGAACTGATCGAAGGGGTTCCGCTCTCGAAAATCCTCGCGCGGCTCGCCCCGCTCCCGGTCGAGGAGGCACTGGTGGTCGCGGGTCAAATCTGCCGGGCGCTCACGGCGGCCCACGAACACGGCATCATCCACCGTGACATCAAGCCCGAGAACGTCATGGTCTTAAACGATGGACGGCTCAAGGTCATGGACTTCGGAATCGCCGCCATCAAAGGCGCATCGACGATAACGAGCGGCGATATCATCGGCACTTTTAGCTATATGTCGCCCGAGCAGGCGCGCGGGGATATCGTCGACGAGCGAAGCGACATCTTCTCGCTCGGCACACTCCTATACGAAATGCTCACCGACGCCATCCCCTTTAGCGGAGAGAGCGCTAACGAGACCCTAAGCCTGGTGCAAAAATTCGACCCGCCGCCGCCGAGCGCCGTCAACGCGCTCCTCGACGCGCCGACCGACGCGGTCGTGATGCGAGCGCTGGAGAAAAACCCGGAAGAGCGGTACGCGAGCGCGTTCGAATTTCGCGCGAGCCTGGAGGGTATGCTCGGAGGCACCGCGCTCCCGGAAAAGACGCTCGCCCTAATGATGGAGCGGTACGGACGGCGCGCCGAAGGCCGTGCCGAGTACGAGTTGGCCGGTTGGCGCGGGAGTCTGTGGCGCTTCTTCGAGGAACACGGTGAACCCGCGGCACGGACCGCGATAGCGATGCTCCTCGCGGCGCCGTTCTTCCCGATACTCCACAGCTGGTTCGGCGTTCCCAGAAGCCTCACGTTGTTCGGGGCGGCGACTATATTTTTAATGGTGCTCCTCCTCCCCGGCCATACGGTCGGCCTCACCTTGGTGCTCCTTGCTTTGACGGCCGCGAAGCACTCGACCGGCGTTTTCATCGTCGCGCTCGCCCTGGCGGTTCCTTATTGGGCGACTATTTCGCGGTGGCGGCCGGCGCTCTCGGTGTGGCCCGCCGCCGGGGCCGTCTTCGGGTTCCTGCGGATACCCTTGGTCTTCCCGGTCGCGGTCGGCCTGCTTGCCGGCCCGGTCACGGCGGCTTTCATCGCCGGACTGGGGTGCCTTGTCTTCGAGTTGGTCAACATCTTCGCGGCCGACACCACCGCCCCGCTGCTGGTACAGAGCTACGATCTCTGGTCGATGCTTGAGGGCGAGACCAATCCTATCTATGTCGCGCAACTTATAAGCGGCCCGTTCATCGAAAACCCGTTCTTGCTGCTCCAGCCGATCCTCTGGGCTATAGTCGCGGCGACGACCTCGTTTGTCAAGCGAAAAGGGCGCTGGCTAAGCGCCGTGTTGTCAGGTTTTGTCGTCCTGGTCCTCGGTTATCAGGGAGCGTTCGCGAATCTCGAGAGCGATAACATGGACATGAGCGCGCTAATGCAAGACCTTTCTTTTTCACTTATAATACTCCTACTGCTGCCTATCATAAGGCCGCCGAAAGAATACGAGCGTCTAATCGAGAGCGCGGACTAGCAAGCCGCTTAGGGTATAAGGGAGGCGACTAGTGAGCTTGTTGAGAGAGCTTGAGCAACGGCTCGAGTCACTGTTTGAGGGCTTTTTTACCAGGCAATTCAAATCGGGTGTCCAGCCGGTGGAGCTGGCTAAAAAGTTATCCCGGGAGATGGACGCGAACCGGACCATAAGCGTTAAGAAGGTGTATGTGCCCAACCACTACACCATATTCGTCGGCGCCGAGGACTTGGAGAAACTGCGCCCGTTCGCGAAGACTCTCGTCTCCGAGCTGCAAAGCTTTCTCACGGCGCACGCGAAAAAAGCGGGTTATGAACTCGTCGGGCACCCCTTCATCGAATTGAAGAGGCGGACAAAGTTATCGCTCGGCGAGTTTTCGATAGAGAGCAGCCTGGAGAGCAGGGATTCGGTCGTTGTCGAGGCGCCGGACGGCACGACTATAATGAAGCCTACGGCACGCACCTCGACCAAGCAGGCATTCTTGGTTCGCACCGGGCGAGGAGGGTCTACTAAGACCTTGCTAACGGGGCGAAAGATAGGGGTGGGCCGGGCGCCCGACAACGACATCGTAGTCGCCGACGCCAACGTATCGCGACACCATGCGCGAATAGAGCACCTCGGCACAGGGTATGTCCTGCAAGACCTCGGCAGTACCAACGGCACCTTTGTAAACGGCGCCAAGGTCGAGGAACACTCCCTGAAAGAGGGCGACGTCGTCGTCGTCGGCAAGACCAAGCTCCACTTTAGGAGAGAATAGCGTGTTTAACGAGGTCACACTGGCGCTGCAAATAGCCCTGCTGGTCGCGATATACCTCTTTTTGTTCTTCGCGGTAAGGGCCATCTCGCGCGACCTGGGAAGCGCGCGCCTGGCCGGAAGCGACGAGCCGCCGCGTATCGTAATCGAAGAAGGAATCGCGGCGGGGGATATCGATTCGGTGCCCGTCATCGAACAGGTGCTCATCGGACGCGCACCCGATTGCGACATTATTTTAGACGATACGTTCGCCTCGGCGCACCACGCGAGGGTCTATCGCGCGGATTCCGCTTACTGGCTGGAAGACCTGAACAGCACCAATGGTACGACCATCGAGGGCGAGCTTATCGATAAGCCGGTCAATCTCGTCGACAACAGCCGGTTTAAGATAGGAGAGACCACCTTTAGGTTTGCCCAATGACAACCCTAAAGACCAAGAGATTTGCCCCGTTATGGATTGAAAGCTACGCCGCTCCGCGCGGAGCATCGATTATATCACTCGCCGTCTGGATTCTCGACCCTGACTCTTGTATTCTTTGTCTTGAGAGAGTTGAGTCGGACACAATTTGGAAGACGCATTCTTAAATACTATGAAATATACAGCATTGACCGATGTCGGCAAAAAAAGAAGTCTGAACGAGGACGCATATATCGCGGACGGCGCGCTCTTTGCGGTCGCGGACGGCATGGGCGGCCACCGCGCCGGCGAGGTCGCCAGCTCTATGGCGCTCGAAGCACTGGCGTTCGCCTTGAGCAAGCGCGCGGAAGACACCCTGGAGGAGCTGCTCGAAGAAGCGGTAAAACGCGCCAATAAAACGGTACACGATAAAGCCGTCCGCGACCTGGACAGACGCGGCATGGGCACGACGCTCACGGTCGCAGTCCCCAAGAGCGGCAAGCTCTATATCGGACACGTCGGAGACAGCCGGCTCTACCGTATGCGAGACGGCAAGCTCATGCAGCTCACCAGAGACCACTCGCTCGTCGCGCAGATGGTCGAGAGCGGGCACCTCAAACCCGAGGAAGCCGAGATTCATCCGCAGCGCAGCGTCATCACGAGGGCGGTCGGCGGCGATAACGATATAAAGGTCGACATCATCGTGGAGGAAATGCTGCCGGGCGATAAATTTTTGCTCTGCACCGACGGCTTAAACACGATGCTCAGCGACGAGGAAATAGCCGAAGTCCTCCGAGACAAAAAAGGCCTGGAGGAAGCGTGCCGAGAGCTGGTCGCCTGGGCTAACGACAAGGGCGGAAACGACAACATCACCGTTATAATGTTCGAAAACAGCAAGAACTCACCCGGGAGCATAAACCGCCTGTGGCGCGGTTGAGCGCCCCTTAATGTCCAAACAAACCCAAAGGCGGCGCGCGATTCGAGTTATGAGCGGCACGAACCGAAACCGTGAGTTACTCCTAATATTCTTCGCAATGCTGGTAATCGCGACCGGCTTTGTCTTGACCGCGCTCAACACCGGCCGGCCGATCGCGACCGCGCTGCGCTTTACCGGGTTTCTCGCCGCCGTCTTCATCGCCATACATATAGCGAACCGCTTGTTTGTCTCAACAGCGGAGCCCACTCTCGTTCCACTCGTCGCGTTCATCACCGGTCTTGGGCTGGTGATGATTTGGCGTCTCAAGCCCGAATTAGCGGCCGCGCAGGCCGTATGGCTGCTCGTTGGGGCGATAGCGCTCGTTGGGGCGATGCTTACGGCGCGCCGTTACCAGAAATTCAAGGACTATAAATACACCTGGGCCATCGCCGGCGTCATCTTATTGTTCGCGCCGGTCTTCCTCGGAGTCGAACGGGGCGGAGCGCGCCTCTGGATAGACCTCGGGCCGGTCTCCTTTCAACCGGCCGAGATAGCCAAGCTCTGTTTCGTCTTGTTCCTCGCATCATACCTCGAGGAAAAACGCCGACTTCTTTCGATATCGACAAAGCAGGCCTTCGGAATCTGGCTGCCCGAGCTGAAACACCTCGGCCCGCTCCTCATCATGTGGGCCGTCTCCCTAGTCATCCTGGTTTTAGAGAGAGACCTGGGGACATCACTCCTCTTTTTCGGCTTGTTCCTGGCGATGCTATACGTGGCGACCGGGCGGCCGTTCTACGTTGTCCTCGGGACAAGCCTCTTCATCGCCGGGGCTGCCGCCTGCTACTTCGCCTTCTCCCATGTCCAAGTGCGCTTCGATATATGGCTCGACCCCTGGCTCGACCCCTCCGGCCGGGGCTATCAGATAATCCAGTCGATATTCGCGATATCGAGCGGGGGTCTGGCGGGAACCGGCCTGGGCCTGGGAAATCCGAACCTTATCCCGGCCGTACATACCGATTTCATATTCTCGGCCATCGCCGAAGAACTCGGCTTGCTCGGCAGCGTCGCGGTCATCCTCGCCTACCTCCTGTTTATCTCGCGGGGCTTGAAAATCGCACTAACCGCCGACGACGAGTTCGGCAAATTGGTAGCCGCCGGGCTTACCTCGGTCTTTGCGCTGCAAACGTTCGTCATACTCGGCGGGACGACAAAACTGATACCGCTCACCGGGGTGACCTTGCCGTACATGAGCTACGGCGGCAGCTCCATCTTGATCAACTTTATCCTGCTCGCGCTGCTTCTGACGATCTCGGCAAAGCGAGGTGAGCGCGGTGAATAAACGCATCGGCAGGCTCGGCGCGGCTTTTACCGCCGCCTCCCTGATTCTCGTCTTAAACCTTACCTACCTCCAGTTCCTGGGCGCGCAAAAGCTCACCGCGAAACCCGAAAACGTCCGTCCGCTCCTCACCGAGCGGCGAATCGAGCGGGGCGACATCATCAGCGCCGACAATGTGGTCCTGGCGAGAAGCCATGCGGACGGCGCCGGCTATAGCCGCGGCTACCCCGAGAGGGCGCTGACAGCACCTATAACCGGTTTCTACTCGACTAAATACGGGCGGGCGGGCCTCGAGCTTACCTACAACGATTATCTCTCCGGGAAGAGCAAAGTATCGTCGCTCGATGACTATCTGAAACGCCTGCTCGGCAAAGATGTGCCGGGGAACACGCTTACCCTTACGATAAATATGCGCCTTTCTCGCGCCGCCGCCAAAGCGCTCGGCGCGAGAAAAGGGGCGGTCGTCGCGCTCGACCCCCGCACCGGAGCGGTCCTGGCGCTCGTCAGCCAACCCTCTTACGACCCCAACACAATCGACACCGACTGGAAAGCCCTGAGCGGCAGCGAAGAGGGCGTCCTTGTAAACCGCGTGACGCAGGGCCGTTTCGTCCCCGGCTCTTCGTTCAAGATAGTCTCCGGGGCGGCGGCCCTCGAGCAAGGCCGGATATCGCCCTCGACCACCTTCGAGGCCCCGGCTCAGCTAGCGGTCCACGGAGGTAAAGTGACCAACTACGAAGGGACGTCCTTCGGCGAGGTCTCCTTTGAAACCGCCTTCGCCAAGTCGATAAATACGGTCTTCGCGCAGGTCGGCGTCGACCTCGGCGGCGATAAACTCGTCGAGGTATCGGAGCGGTTCGGCTTCAATCGCGACACCCCGTTCGATTTGCCGACGTCAAAGAGCAAGCTGCCCGCCGCGAAAGATATGGACCCGCTAGAGGTCGCATGGATGGCGGTAGGCCAGGGAAGAATCGAGGCCAGCCCGCTGACAATGGCGCTGGTCGGCGCCGCGGTTGCCAACCGGGGGGAGATAAGGCAGCCCTACCTGGTCGCTCACGCCGCCGAACACGACGGCACCGTGGTCTTCGAACGAAAACCGCGCACCCGGCTAAGGCCCGTCTCGGAAGAGACCGCCGGGGCGCTTGCGGCGATGATGGAGAAAGTCGTCGATGAGGGAACGGGTGGGGCCGCGCGCATCGACGGGGTCCGGGTCGCGGGAAAAACAGGCACCGCCGAGGTCGGCAAGGGAGCGCCTCACGCCTGGTTTGTCGGCTTCGCGCCCGCCGATGACCCGGCGATAGTCGTCGCGGTCATAGTGGAAAACGCCGGTACCGGCGGCAAGGTGGCGGCGCCCATCGCCAAAGAAGTAATGAAAACTTGGATAGGAAAAAACGACTAAGTCTGGTATGATTAAAAACTTGAACCCTGATAGTAACTTGTACAACGGGCAAGCGATTTCCAGGACCTTTCAAAGCTCGGCATAGTATGCAAGAATTTAGACTTAGTTGCAGGATAATCGAAGCAGATGACGAAATTTGTTAGAAATATGGGAGTCCTAAATCAACAGATGGAACAGCAAGTCTTCAACGACCGCTATCAAATAATCGCCAAAATAGGCTCGGGCGGCATGGCCGATGTGTACAAAGCCATGGACTCTGTCCTTGAGAGACCTGTGGCGATTAAGGTACTCCACCGCCATTTTGCCGAAGACGAGGATTTCGTCACACGCTTCAGGCGCGAAGCGCAAGCCGCCGCCAACTTGAACCACCCCAATATAGTCAGCATCTACGACTGGGGCAGCCAAAACAGCACTTACTTCATAGTGATGGAACTCCTCGAGGGCGAGAGCCTCAAGCAACACATCCGGTCAAAAGGAGTAGTGGGGCTTCGTGAGGCGATGGAGATAACCAAAAAGGTTCTATCGGCGCTCAGCTTCGCCCACCGCAACGACATCATCCACCGGGACATCAAGCCGCACAACATCATCATCACAAAGGACGATGAGGTTAAAGTGACCGACTTCGGTATCGCGCGCGCGGGTGTCTCGACTATGACACAGACCGGCACGATTCTAGGGACCGCGCACTACCTCTCGCCGGAACAAGCGCGGGGCCATGAGGTCGGGGTCACCTCGGATATCTATTCAGCCGGCGTCGTCCTCTACGAGATGGTCACCGGGCGCATACCGTTCGACGGCGAAAACCCGGTCGCGATAGCCCTCAAGCACGTCCATGAGTCCCCGGTGCGGCCCACTGAAATCAACCCCGAGGTGACGCCGGCGCTTCAGACGATAATCCTGAAGGCGATGGCCAAGAACCCGGAGAGCAGATACCAGAGCGCCGCCGAGATGCGAAACGACATCATGCGCTTGATGGAAGGCATGCCCATTGTCGCCATCCCGCCGGACGAGCAGGAGACGCTGGTTATGGCGCCGCTTCAAACATCGCGCAACGACGCGGCGACGCAGCGCCAGGCGCCCAGGCCTATCCCGGCGCCGGCTAAAACAAAACCTAACTGGCCGGCGATTATCATCGCGGTCATGCTCGTTTTAACGGCAAGCGCGGCCGGCGGTTGGTTCCTGGTAAGCTCCGGTATCGTAGGCGGCCCCGAGATGATAACCGTCCCCGACCTCACCGAAAAGACCGAAGCCGAAGCAGCGGCCATGCTCAGCGCCAAAGGCCTAAAGCTTGGCGAGGTCAGCGAGGCGTTTAGCAATACGATCGAACCGGGGATCGTCATGAGCCAACAGCCCGGCGCGGGCGAGAAGCTGGAAGAAGGCAAAGAGGTGGCGGTAACCGTGAGCATGGGCCGCGACCTGGTAACCGTCCCCGATGTGACCGGCGAGACCTCGGCGGTCGCCACAAACAAACTAATCAAGGCGGGACTGGCGCTCGGCGACAGCAAATACGAGTTCAGCGACGAATTCGACCAGGACAAGGTCATCCGAACCGAGCCCGAGATGGACGAAGAGGTTCCGGCCGACACCGAGGTAAACCTCATAATAAGCAAGGGCCGGGATTCGGTTCAAATACAAGATGTCGAAGGAAAGACCTCGGCTGATGCCGAGAGCCTTCTCGCGGGCGACGGGCTTACGGTTAAGACTTCGGAGGCGTTCCATGAAACGATAGACAAAGGAGCCGTAATACGCACCGTCCCTATCGCCGGAAGCCTGGTGAAGAAGGAATCGGTTGTTACGATCTACGTTAGCAAGGGTCCCGAACTTATAGCCGTCCCAGATGTGCTCGACAAACTCGAGGACGAGGCCAAGGCTATCCTGGCGGAGAAAGGCTTCAATATCGATCCGCAAATCCTAAGTGGAGTATCGGCCGATAAGGACAACCGCGTCATAAGCCAGGACCCGAGCGGGGGCGAGCAACGAAGAAAAGGAACCTTAGTCCTCATCGTCGTCGGCGATTCCGGAGAGTAGCCCGCGTTTCCCCGCTACCACCGCGCTCTCCTGGTAATGATGTAGACATAGAGCGCCGCGCCGACAGGCACTACTATCCACTGTGCGACTATGGCCGCAAGCATCAAATAGCCGTAAAATTCCGATAAATACCCCAGATTTACCCGCTCAAACATCGACCTCAGTCCCAATCTTATAATCTATCCCAATAATAGCAGGCGGCGCGCTGGACACATCCTGCCCAGGGATGATTTTCGGAGTGATTTTTGCGCCACTTTAACCTTAAGAGCCTCGAACCCTTTGCCGATAAATCGTTAGTGACGAGTCTATTGAATATATCCTGCTCCAAACATATTCGAAGAGGAAATTTATGGATTTAGCAACGGTCATCGGTATAGTCATCGCCATGGCGGCCTTGCTCGGTGGTAACGTGCTCGAGGGCGGCAAACTATCGGCGCTTCTCAATCTACCCGCCGCCGTCATCGTCTTCGGAGGAACGCTCGGCGCGACCATAATCTGCTTCTCGATGAATGACGTCAAGAATCTTCCGAATTGGTTTAAGGTCGCATTTCAAGAAAAGCAAGCCGACGCGCTCAAGACGATTCGAACCATCGTCGGCCTCGCCGACATGGCGAGACGCGAGGGAATCCTAAAGCTCGAGAGCGTAGTCGAAAATCTCGACAACGACTTTCTCAAACAGGGAATCTCGCTGGTCATAGATGGCACCGACTACGAGGTGACCAAATCGATCCTCGAAACCGAGGTGGAGTTTATGCGCGAGAGACACCAGACCGGCGCCAAGTTCTTCGACACGGCCGGTGCGTTCGCGCCGACGATGGGTATTATCGGAACGGTTATGGGCCTCGTCCACGTACTCGGAAAACTGTCCGACACCGGAAACCTGGGTTCGGCTATCGCGGTCGCCTTTATCGCAACCCTATACGGCGTTTTTTCAGCGAACGTCATCTATATTCCGATTGGCGCGAAGCTTAAGGTGCGCAGCAAACAAGAGGCGATTGCGCGCGAGATCATCATCGAGGGGGTCCTCGCCATCCAATCGGGCGAGAGTCCCCGCATCATCGAGGATCGACTAAAATCGTTTCTCTCGCCGGAGGTCAGAAACATTAAAGCCGAAGCGGACGCGCAGCTATCGGCAGTTGAGGGTTGACATCTATGGGACGATCCCGTTTTGAAGAAGAGGGCGGCCATGAGGGCGGTATGGAGCGCTGGCTTATCACCTACGCGGATCTTATCACCCTGCTTCTCGCTTTCTTTGTCATAATGTATGCGATGTCCAACGTCGACGCCGCCAAATACTCGAAGATGGCGAAGTCGCTTGAGGTCGCGCTCGGCACGGCGAGTAGCGGGCAGGGCATCGCTCCCGGCCTGGGCGGACAGCAAACTGGGGAAACCGACTCGAAGTCGAAAAAGGCGGCCGATAATAATAAGAACGCTCCGGCACCGAAAGAGGCGGCGCTCGTCGATATGAAGGAGGCCAAGGAGCACCGCGAACTCACCTATATGATGAAGCGCATCAAAGAGTATACCGAAGCGAATAATATTGTGGGGAATCTCTCGACCACTACCGATGGCCGAGGGCTCGTCATAAATCTCTCCGATAACGTCCTCTTCGAAAGCGGCAAGGCCGACCTGTCGCCGAAAGCGAAGGAGCTACTCGATGCCATCGCAACCATTCTTCTCCATTCGGAGAAACACATAAAGGTCGAGGGCCACACCGACAACGTACCCATTCGCAATGAGCGCTATCCCTCCAACTGGCAGCTCTCTACCGACCGCGCTACCAACGTCATTATGTACTGGATAGAAAAACACCCTGAAGCAAGCGATCGCCTTTCAGCCGCGGGCTATGGCGAGCATCGCACAATCGCCGAGAACGGCACGGTGGCCGGGAGAGCGAAGAATCGCCGCGTCGACATCATCGTCCTGCGAGATTCCATCGCTAAAGGCGAACCTATTGCCGGCGACAAAGGCGTAGTAAAAGTCGAAGAGACCTTACCCAAAGTTAAGAAGTAACAACCGACCTCTTTCTGTAAAGCTTCTCCGCCTCGACCACGACCAGCGCAACAGCCGATATTGAAAAAGCAACCGCAAGCTCGACTAAACTTAGAGGCACGGTCTTAAATATCGGATTCAAGAACGGCGCATAGACTGCGGCCATCTGTAGAGCGAAGGTCAGAAGAATGGCGCCTATGAGCGGTTTGTTGCTAAAAACGCCTATTTGAAATAGCGAATCACGCTCGGATCGCACCGCCATCGCAACGGCCATCCTGCCGAGCACGAGAGATGTAAACAACATCGTCTGCCAGGCCATGCCCGCACTGTAAGCATACGCCTGTAAAGCCAGGGCCGTTATGCCCACAATAAGGCCGACCCGCAACACAAAGCCGCCTCTGCCGTGAGCGAAAACACCTTCACCATGCGGTCTCGGCGGTCTCCTCATGGTATTCTTGTCCGCGGGCTCGGAGGTGAGCGCAAGGCCCGGCAAGCTATCGCAGAGAAGATTCATCCAGAGTATCTGTATCGGCAATAACGGGAGCGGCAGACCAAAAAAGGGAGCAAGAAATATGACCCATATGGTCCCCGCGTTCGAGGTTAACGAGTATTTGATAAACTTCAGAATGTTGTCGTAAATGCGCCTGCCTTCTTTTACGGCGCTGACGATAGTCGCGAAATTGTCGTTGAGAAGTATCATGTCCGACGCTTCTTTTGCGACATCCGTACCCGTGATGCCCATCGCGACCCCGATATTTGCTCTGCGCAGCGCCGGTGCGTCATTTACGCCGTCTCCCGTCATTGCAACGAATTGATTCTTATCCTGCAATGCCCTGACTATCTTAAGTTTCTGCTCGGGCGCCACTCTCGAATAAACCCGTATATGCTCCACGCGCTTTTCGAACTCCTCGAGAGTAAACCCATCGAGTTCTTTTCCCGTTATGACGCCGTCTTCATCGGTTATCCCGATGCGCCTCGCAATCGCCAAAGCCGTTATGGGATGGTCCCCGGTTATCATGACCGTCGCGATTCCCGCTTCCTTGCATACGGAAACGGCCTCTCTCGCCTCCTCGCGCGGCGGGTCCATCAACCCGACCAGACCTACGACCGTCAGTTCCGCTTCAATTTTCTCCGGCGACAAGTTGTCCGGCAAGCCGGCCCACTCTCTAACCGCGACCGCAATGACTCTTAACCCATCCGCGGCCATCCTGTCGTTTACCGCGTTAATCTCCGCGACATCCAGCTCTCTTGTCCCCTCGGCGGAGATAATAGTACTCGCCCTACCGGTTATAGACTCGATGGCTCCTTTCGTAAAAGATATCAGCTTCCCATCGGGCCGGCGATGAAAGGTCGTCATGAGCTTTCTCTCAGAATCGAAGGGTATCTCGGCGACCCTGGGAAACTCTTTGGAGAGTTCCTCTTTGTCGAAACCGATGTTTTTAGCGACCACGTATAGGGCGGCCTCGGTGGGGTCTCCGATTACTCCGCCTTCTTTGTCGAGGGAAGCATCGTTGCTTAAAGCTATAGCCGTAAGCAGGCTGGTTCGCGGTTGATTCCGTTCCGCTAGCCGCCCGGCCCGGGATCCTAAACTTATCGATATTTCAGGAAACGCGTCACCCATAATGAGTTCCCCGTCGACATAGATCTCCTCGACGGTCATCTGGTTTAAGGTGAGGGTTCCGGTCTTATCGGAGCAGATATATGAGACGGAACCGAGCGTCTCGACCGCCGGGAGCTTTCTTACGAGGGCGTTTTGTTTGACCATCTTGCTCGCCCCCAAGGCCAGTGAGATGGTTATAACGGCGGGCAAAGCTTCCGGTATCGCGGCTACGGCAAGGCTTACCGATGTCAAAAACAACAGGACTACGTCCTCACCGCGGAGCAACCCGAACAAGAAGACTACTGTTACTATCGCCAAAATCGCCAGGGCGAGTTTCTTGCTGAATATCGTCAAACGATGTTGAAGCGGCGTCCTTACATCTTTCTCTTCCTGCAGCAGGTGCGCAATCTTACCGAGTTCGGTGCCCATGCCCGTAGCCGCGACCACGCCCGCGCCTCTGCCGTAGGAGATAGCGGTTCCGCTGTAGACCATGTTTGTTCTGTCTCCGAGCGGCAACTCGACATCCGCCTTGGCGCCGGTCTGTTTTTCCACGGGAATCGATTCCCCGGTAAGCGCCGCCTCTTCAGCTTTGAGACTCGCCGCCTCTATGAGCCGCATATCGGCCGGGACAATCCGTCCGGCCTCGAGAATCACCACATCACCGGGGACCAACTCGGAGGCCGCGATACTCCTCGGCGCGCCGTCCCGCAAAACAGTCGCTGTCGGTGCGGCCATTAACATTAGGGCCTCGATCGCCTTTTCCGCCTTATATTCCTGGACGAAGCCGATGGCGGCATTGAGTATCACTATCGCCAATATCGCCAAGGCATCGGTGGGCTTTCCCACGATGCCCGCTATAGCCGCGGCGAAAAACAAGGTGACTATCAAGAAGTCTTTGAATTGGTCAAAAACCATCGTGATCGGTTTTCTCTTCTTCTTTCCCCGCAATTCATTGCGTCCGAACTCGACTAGTCGCTCGGCGGCCTCCTCCGAAGATAGCCCCCGCAGCGAAGTCTTTAACTCAGCAATAGCTTCATCGACTTCTTTGATATGCCAGTCCATGATACCCCCTAATAATAACCATAAGAAAAGCTAAAGAATCAAACCTTAGATTGTCTTTAGCTTTTACGAACGATATTTAGCTTTTCTAGAAGCAATGCCTGCCGTCAAATCATGCACTCACCTTAAAATGTCATGCTTGATTAATTATTACGGGCTTTTAAGTTACTTCTTAAATACGCCAAAGAATTTATCGACAACAGTCTTATCCAGCCGAGATACGGCCTCAAGCTCTCCCGCGTCCATCCATATGCCCTCGCACTCAGAGCACTTGTCTATCTTTATGTCTTTATAGTCGATCTCGATCAGGTGCATCCCACATTTTGGGCAGCACATGTAGTGGAGTTCTTTCAGCCTATTTCTTTCTTCTTCGGCTAGACCCTTCTGCTTTTCCTCGTCTACTTTCTTAAGTCTTTCAAACTCCAGCCTCGCAATATACTCATCCTCGCGCCCCCTGGATTGTTTCGACATCGACACTCCTCCCCGTATCCCCGGTAGCCCCGGTAGCCCTTATCGTATCTTCCTGCGCAATGCCCGTTTTCCGTAGGCCTACGAACGGCCGTCCTCCGCGGCGCGCGAATTTCTTTTCGTTAGATCTGCTTATCGCACAAGAAACCATGGATGGATCGCCGCAAAACCATCCTTCTCTGAGCGGGCAACGAGACTCGAACTCGCGACCCTCAGCTTGGGAAGCTGATGCTCTACCGACTGAGCTATGCCCGCAAACGCTATTGCTTCCAGCGCCGCGACATAATTATACACGATAAATACAGGTAAATACAGGGCTGTTAAGAACCACCCACGTTATGCCTCCGGCGGTAGCGCTCGAAGAGAAAGAGCGCCAAGGCGACGGGCGCCAAGACGGCCGCCGCGATTAACTTCCCCGGCTCCACCGGGTGGGTCACGCGCGCGCCCGCTTCGACGACCGTTAACCTTTCGGCATGAATGTCGAATTCTCCGTCGTGCGTGGGGCAGGCCATGTAAAACCTGCCTTCGACGAGCACCCGGTCGCCGATGCTATTGTAGTCGCCGGCGGTCTTGATCTTACGCAACTCGCTCGCGGGCGCCCAGATTCCGATAGCATTGTCGCCATCGTGCAGGTTGACCCAACCGGACTCCCCGCGCACCATGACATCGCCGATAGCCTCCCCCTGAAACTCGATGACCGTGCCGTCATAGGCTCTTGAGTTCTCGATGAGTTCGGTGCTCGACACCGCCGCGAGCGCGGTGGCCGCGGGGGCAAGCAGCGCAATCAGCGCGACCAACAAAACGGTGGTTTTTCGCATCATTTCCCCTTCACCGCCGATATGATAAAACCGACGAGCGCCATGACCGACAGAAATTCGAGGCGCCCGGCCCACATCTGAATCATATACACGACCTTTAGGGCGTCGGGCATGCTTGGCAGGGTGATGCCCGCCGTTAAGCCCACATTCGCCGCCGCCGAAACCGACTCAAAGAGCGCCTCCTGGAACGGGTAGCCGAAGAAGACGCCGGCGACGGCGCCGGCGATATACGTAAATATGTAGGCGAGCCCGACGAGAAACGCGTTGAGCAGCAGTCGCTCGTTGACTATGTTCTTCTTCAGGTGGTGGTATGTCTCGACCAAAACCGCCGAGCGCGGCAGTATGAGCGACTTTGTCTCAAGGACGAAAGCCTTGAGGATGAGCCTGACCCTTAGTGACTTGATGCCGCCCGCGGTCGAGCCGGCACTCGCACCGAGGCCCATCGCAAACGTAACACCGACGATCGCAAGCGTGCCCCACAAGCCTGAGAACTGGGGGCCGTAGACGGTCATAAACCCTGTGCCGGTGTGGGCGGATATTACTTGGAAAAATCCCCTTCTAAATATGGCCATGCTATCAACATAAGCCCCGATTTGCGCCAAACCTACCGCCGTAATCAGGAAAGTAAGCGCTATTGTCGCCGCCAGCATGCGTGTCTCCGTGTTTCTGAAAAGCTCGCGTCGCTCTCCAGAGAAGAGCACGAAGTGGAGCGAGAAATTTAGTGCGCCCGCTATCATGAGCGGAATTAGGGCGAACTCGTAGGCGAAACTGTGATAGTAGAGAATGCTCTGCGACTGGGGAGAAAAGCCGCCCGTGTCAAAGGCCGCCATGAAATTGGTTACGCCATGAAAGAGCGCCCGCGCGGGCGACATGCCGATCTGCCAGCCGACCAACCACAACAAGGCGCTGCCGACGCAGAGATAGACCAGGCTCACGAGCCAGATAAAGCGCGCGGTCTGGATTAGGTTCGGCAGTATCTTCTCCTCGCGAGCTTCGCCGACATACATGCCGTAGAGGCCGGATGCTCCGCCGGTCATCAGCGTGATAGTGATGACGACTATCCCCTGCCCGCCGATAAACATCGTGAGGTGTCGCCAGAAATTATGCCCGTACGAAAGGTGGTCGAGGTCTTGTACGAGGGCTAAACCGGTCGTCGCTAAACCGCTCATCGTATCGAACATAGCGTCAAGAAACGAGACGAAGTGCCCGCTTAGGTAAAGCGGTATCGCACCTAGCACCATGGCGACGAGCCAAGCTATCGGCACAACGACCACGCCGTGAACCCAGCTCATCTCCCGGTTTGTGCGACACGACAAGAGAAGAACATATCCGAGAATCAGCGATGCGCTCACCCCTAAGACAAAGTCGAGCGCCGGGCTCCACTCGCGTAAAGAGAGCGATAGAGCCATGGGTAAAAGCATCAATAAGCCGATGCCGATTGTGAGCTTCCCCGAGTAGAAACCTATTATCTTGAAATCGACCAACCTGGGCTTGAAAAGCACTTAGAACCACCCCGCCGCGAAGACGCTTATGAGAAATGCGACCGCTGCGAGAAAGACGGTGTAGAGCAACTCGGTTGCCATACCCGCGGCGAACTCTAGGACTCGCTTGCTTAGCGCTTTCTTGTCGGCCACGCGCCTACCTCTTTCCGGTCAAGATGTCTCGCAGCGCCTGCTCTCTGTCCGGCGTCGTCAACGCTATTACGGAATCCCCCGCCTGAATGGTGGTGTTGCCGCGCGGGATGATCACGTCATCGCCCCTGATAATCGAGACCAAGACTATCTCTTTCGGAAGCTTGATGTCCATGACCTTCTTCCCGTCGATCGGGACGTCGCTCGGCAGGTCCATCTCAACAAGAACGAGGTTTCCCTTCTTGAGCGCCTGCAATGTTATGATGTCGCCGAGCGTGGCCTCTTCCTCGATAAGTTTTGTAATAATCGTCGTGCTCGATAGAGCGTTGATGCCGAGCGCGTGGAAGATGCGTTCATTTCTCGGGTCGTTTACCCTCGCGACCGTCTTGGCGATATTAAAGCCCTCCGAGGCGAGTTGGCACATGACCAGATTGTCGTCGTCGTCACCGGTGACCGCGGCAAGCACATCCGCGCGGTCCGCGCCGGCCTCCTCGAGGTAGCGGACATCGCACGCATCCCCGTTGACGACTAAGACATCCTCGTTGTCTTCGGCTATGCGCGCGCACTTCTCCCGATTTTTCTCCAGCACGACCACCGCGTGGCCTTTCTTGCCGAGCTTACGCGCGAGCCCGGAGCCGACTTTTCCGCCGCCGCCAATAATAATATACATACCTTTGACCCTTTTGCGCTAAATTGGACAGGAGAGCCCGGCCGCGCTGGTCGAGCGCACTTCGACCCCGTAATAGCGCGATACTTTCGAGACCGCGCCGGCGCTGACCGCGGCGATAACCACATCGCCCGCGGCGATTTTGGTTTCATTCGTCACAATCATGCTCACGTCGTCCCGCACGATTACGACCGGTCTAAACTCATTGGCTAATTCGACATCGCCGACCTTCTTGCCTGCGAGTGTCGCTGATGCTTTAATCTCTACGAGCTGCGTATTGAAATCGAGGCTTACCTCCGAGACAAACTCGCGCCCGATTATGAAATCGCGGATTTTGCGCGCGACTAGCGTGGTGCCGCAGACCGTCTCCAGCCCCAGCTTGTGGTAGGTCTTCTCGCGGTCCGGATAGTAGACCCTGGAGATGACCTTCTTGACGCCATAGAGCTTCTTGGCGACTTGGCCCGCCATGATATTCGTATTGTCGAGGTTGGTGACGGCGATGAAGACATCGGCGTTTTGTATGCCGGCCTTCTCTAGAACCCGCTCGTCGAAGCCGTTGCCGACAATGGTCAGGCCGTTAAAGGTCGTACCGAGACGCCGAAAAGACCCTCCGTCGGAGTCGATGACGACGACATTGTGGCCGTCGTCCGAGAGCATTGTCGCGAGCTGGGCGCCGACCCGGCCGCAACCGCCAATAACGATATACATACCTGACCTCCAACCGGCGAGCCGCAATGCCGGCCATTGCCTTACAATCTATCCTGTTTTATCGGCTCGCCACTTAAGAATTACTAGATGAATGATAGTCCTGCGCGGCCCTCTCGTCAACGGTCCGAGCGCTAATTATTAGGGCGGTATATTAGAACGGTATCGCCGCCGCCGGCCGGCGGCGGCGAGGCAGAAAAGCGCCGGTACTTACTCGTGTTTTTCAAAATACCAGACCGCCGACGTCAACGCGAGGATACCGAACGCCGCGACTACCGACAAATCGAGCCAGATTGAATTAATCTTTATCCCAACGAGGGTCTGGCGTAACGCGTCGACGCCGTAACTGAGCGGGTTGACGCAGACAAGCGCCCGCATCCACGCGGGCAGACCTTCGTTGACCGGGAACATCGCCCCCGACAGGAAGAACATCGGGAGCAGGATAAAGTTGACGACCACCTGAAATCCCTCGTGCGTATGGATGCGCGCCGCTATCAAGATGCCGAATGACGTCATAGCGAAAGCTATCATAAACATTATAAGAAACGAGAGCGCCAGTTGGATAAGGGTAAAGCTCACACCGACGAGCGGCGCGACGAGAAGGATGATGGTACCTTGCAATACCGCGACGGTGCTTCCGCCAAGCGCCCTTCCTATCACCACCGACCAGCGCGGTATCGGCGCGACGAGGACCTCCTTCAAGAAACCGAACTCGCGGTCCCAGATTATGGAGACCGCCGAGAATATCGATGTGAACAAGACCGACATCGAGATGATGCCCGGATAGATAAAGCGCATGTAGTCGTTGTCGCCGCCGCCGCGCGCAAACGCGGTCGAGAGCCCCATCCCCAGCACGAAAAGCCAGAGCAGGGGCTGTACGCTCGAACTTATTATCCGGGGCTTGTCCCGGACAAACCGGGTGATATCGCGGAGCCATAAGGTGTAAATACCCATAAGAGCGGCGTTCATCGCTGTCGCCTCCTCTTTGAGCGCACCCGGGACCGAACCTGGTCCATGCCCGCGAGCTTCTCCTCGCGAATCTTCCGTCCGGTAAGGTTGAGAAAGACGTCTTCGAGCGTCGGCTTGCGAAGCGACATCGATGTGACCCCGGACTCCAAGCCCTTGATAAGCGCGGGCATAAAGTGCTCACCCGCGTCCACCTGTAAGGACAGCTCGCCGTTGACCTCTTTGGCCGCGACGCCGAACTTCTCTTGAATCTCGGTCGCCGCGCGCGCGTTGTCATCGGTAACCAGAACGACAACATCGCCTCCTACCTGTTCTTTTAGTTTTTCGGGCGTATCGATGGCGATAAGGTCGCCGTTGTCGATTATGGCGATGCGCGCGCAGTGCTCCGCCTCGTCCATATAGTGGGTGGTCAAGAAAATTGTGAGGCCTTCGTCGACCCTCAGCCGGTTGATGTAGTCCCATATACGGTGGCGGGTCTGCGGGTCGAGGCCGAGCGTCGGCTCGTCCAAAAAGAGGACTCGCGGTCGGTGCATAAGCCCCCGCGCAATCTCGAGGCGGCGCTTCATGCCGCCGGAGAAGGTGCGAACCATATCATGGCGCCTATCGGAAAGCTCGACCAGCTCCAGCACCTCTTCGATGCGGCGAGCGCGCTCCGCGCGGCGTATTCCGTAGATCATGCCGTGAAACTTCAGGTTCTCTAGGGCGGTGAGCCGCTCATCGAGGCTCGGGTCCTGGAAGACGAGGCCGATCGATTGCCTGACGGCGAGGCGGTTTTTTATGATGTCGTAGCCGTCGACGGTCGCGCTGCCCGAGGTGGGCCGCAGCAGCGTGCAGAGCATGTTGATGGTCGTCGTCTTTCCCGCGCCGTTCGGGCCGAGAAATCCGAATATCTCGCCTCGCTCGACCGCAAACGAGATACCTTTGACCGCCGAGTGGCCGTTATAGTCTTTAGCGAGTTCGTTTACTTCGATAATAGTCGACAAAAATTCCCCGCCTGTCTCGTTTTTCCGTATTTGGAGCCGACTTCTTGGGGCGCATGACAATAATCGCCGGCCCTGTCGTTGGCGGCGCGCCTCCTCGTCGGCTAGAACTCGATGCGCTCCCGGTCCTCTTCATCCATTAGTTCGAACCGCTTGGAGTTCCGGCGGCGCGCTCCCCGATCCCGGTGGACGACCGATTCATAGAGCTGCGTAAGGGCGCTTAGCGAGGCCGAGCGCGGTGGCGCCTGCTCGTTCGGCTCCGGCGGGTTTTCATGCGTCCGGACGTAGCGCAGGGCCGAGCCCGCGTCGACCATTCCGGCGCCTTGCGCGTAATCGTCCAATTCCAGGTCGGTCGCCGTATTTAATAGCGCTTCTCTGATAAGCTGCGGGGAGCTATCTCCGGCGGCCTCCAACAGCAGCGCGATTATGCCCGCGACATGCGGCGTGGCCATACTCGTGCCCGTCGCCGAGGTATAGTAATTGTCGAGTGGTTTACCGGCTCTCGTATCTTTCGCTCTCGCCGAGATAATGTCGATGCCCGGCGCGATAATCTCGGGCTTGAGACGGTCATCGGAGGTCGGTCCCCGGGATGAAAACTCGGCCACCAACCCGTTAGCGGTAGCGGCTCCGACCGTTATCACGCGCCGCGCCGCGGCGGGGCTCCCTACGGTCCTGCGGTTAGGCCCGTCGTTGCCGGCGGCCACACATACCACGATGCCGCTCTCGACGGCCCGGTCGCATATCTCACAGAGCGCGTCGCCGCCGTCGGAAGAGCCGCTGGTTCCCAGGGAGAGGTTGATGATATCAGCGGCGAGGTCGACCGACCATTCGACCGCCGCCATCACATCACTCATCCTGCCGCTGCCGTCGGCGGCGAGGACTTTGCCGGCGAGAATCAAAGCGCCGGGGGCCGCTCCTTTAAACTTACCGGCCGAATATGAGCCGCTCCCGGCCGCAATGCCGGCGACCAGACTGCCGTGCCCATTGCCGTCACGAAACCCTTCGAGTGTGAAGTCTTGCGTCGCCAGAATCCTGCCGTTGAAATCCGGGTGCGAGATGTCGATTCCGGTGTCGATGACCGCTATCTTGACATCTTTGCCGGTGAGGCCGCTCTCCCATACCTGGGGGACCTTGACCAGGGATAACGATTCGTCGAGAACCGCGTAGACCTTCTCGTCTTCCTCTATGCGCTCGACCCACGGCTCGCGGACGAACGCTTCTACGTCGCCGGCCGGGAGGCTGACCGATATCGCATTGACCATCTTGATGATGTGCCTCACGCTCAGCTTGGGCTTTCGCGTCAGTTCATCGACGATATCCTTCTCCAAGAGCCTTGATTTTATGATTATGTGCACTCGCTCATCGGGTGCGATAGCTAAAAGAGAATCGGCCAACTTAGCCGCTATCTTCATCTCTGCCTCCTCGGCGGGGGTCATGCTAATATTCGTTATTGCGTCATCTGTAAATCTCACTGCCGCCGCTAGAAAACCGCGCACTACATGAGGATACAGGAGTTGTCGGGCGGAATCCAGACGGCAACCGCCGCAAAGAGCGCCCTTCACTACATCCCCTTGTGGCCTTATCGCCGTTATCGGCCTTATCGCGCATCCATGTAACCGAAGAGCATGCCTATCGCCGCCGCTACCAACCAGCACAGCGCCAGAAATACGAGGGCTCTGCGGTAGCCCAACCATCTCCCCACTATCGCGAAGACCGGCGCGTTTACCACAGGGGCGGCGAGCATAAACGCGACCGCTCCACCCAGGCTAAGCCCCTTCTTCAGCAAAACATAGATTATGGGGACGTCGGCGCCGAAGACAAAATAAAAGGGCAGCCCTAAAAGCGCGGCTTTAGGCGCTTCCAGCGGTCCGCCGAGCAGCGCCGTGACGGTCTCTTCCGAGACGACCACCTCTATTAGAGATGCCAACAGCAGGCTGAGCGCCAGCCACGGCACGACGACGCGCGCGCCGCGCGCCAGGCTCCGCCAGACCCGGGACAGCCGCAACACCGGCGGGGCATCATCCTCGGCCTCGAAACAATACTCGCAGAAGTCGTTATCGAAGAGCGGCTCCACCTCGCAGTCCATCGCAGCCGTTGCAAATCTCGGCTCGATAAACTTCGTGACGACCAGGGAGAGTACCAACGCCGATAAGAGCGCGATTATAATGCGAAGCACCGCTAACTGCCAGCCAAGAAGCAACGTGACAATCAGGGTCGAAACACCGGCGGCCGAGCCCGCCGCAATAAAGGTCAATACCGGCGCCCACGCGGCGCCGCTTTTGCGCGCGATGGCGGCCATCGGCACTCGACAACCCGTCGTCGCCGGCAGAAACACGCCGAAGAAGCTCGAGACTAAAACCGCTCGTGACGGAGTGCCTTGAATCAACCGGTCGAGCGAGCGCGGCGAGAAGTATTGCGCCAGGACAGCCGCGAGCACAAGTGATATAATAATTAAAGGGAGTATGTCGAGGGTAATGTCGCGAAATGTCGTTATGATCTCAAAGAATATCACGGGACCCTCTCCTATGCTCGTGTTTATTTAATTAAACTGCTTTTGGGCCGGGCTTTCAACATAGAAAGCGCCGCAATAGCGGAATTTTGAAAGGAACTGCATGTCGCCAAAGCATGCGCTGCGCCAAAGAACGAGCGATAAACGAAACGCGCTCCGCCCCGAAGACCGCGAAGACAGGGCGGCGCTTATCGGAGAGCGCCTCTTCGCGCAGCCCGAGTACGAGCGCTCGTCCTACATACTTTTCTACGCGGCGTTCGGCAGCGAAGTCCCGACGCTCGCGATGATGGAAACGAGCCTTAAGGCCGGCAAAAAAATCGCCCTTCCCATCACCGACACCGAAAACAACAGCCTCGTTCCGCGCGGCGTAGATGACCTTAGCACGCTTTTTGTGAGCAAATACGGCATTCCGGAGCCGGTGGTCGCGTGTACCTGCGACTGTGCTACCGCGGAAATCGATTTGGTTATCGTCCCGGGCATGGTCTTCGACGAATGCGGCAACCGCATCGGCTACGGCGGCGGATACTACGACCGTTTCTTAAGCCGGGTCGGGGCCGCGATTCCGAGACTCTCAATCGCCTACGAACTCCAAATCGTCCCGCACATCCCAAGAGAGAGCCACGACCTGCCGGTCGATAAAATCATCACCGAGAGGCGAGTCATCGTGGCCGAGGAATCCAGAAGGCTGCGCGGCGAGTCTATCCGGGGTTACTAATCTACCGCAATACTTTGGCAAGCGAGCGCGGCCCGCTCCGTCAAATCAGCCCGAAGAACGAAAAAATCCCGGAAGTAGCGACTATTGCGACGAGAATCCCGGCCGCCAACTGCGCCGGAGTATGCTTGCGGAGCGTCAAGCGCGCCCAGCCCACGACCGGTACCAACAGCAAGGCCGGGGCCGCCGCCGCGCCGAAGATGAAATAGAGCATGGCCGCAATCGACGTGATGCCGGCGGCATGGAGGCTTATCTTCCAAACCGCAGTCACCGCCGTTATCGTCGCCCCCAAGGCTACTACCGTCCAGGCGACCGCGAGAACCATGCCGGGGGCGCCGGCGACGTAGAGCGCCGCCAATCCCGCGACCGCGCAACTGAGCGAGAAGATGAAGGGCTTGAGCCGGTCTTCGCGGCTGCTGATATGGACGTCTCGAACCTGCCCTCCGCGAATGCGGCGTCTAATATCCCAGAGCGGCAAAGCGCTGAAGAAAACGGTCAAAATAGCCGCATTGAGAAGAAAGGCTGCCGTAGTTGGGGTCGCAATCGCCGCTACCAGCCAAAAAAAGGGCGCCGACGAATAATAAGGGTTGAAGATGTCCGATATCCTATTTGCTGCCTTTTCGCGGTTCAAAGCTCTTGACACCACCCGCGGCGCGGCGCTTGAACGCGACGTTTATCTCCGCGCCGAGCAAGAGCAAGACCGCCGAGATATAGAGCCAGAACATCAACAAAACGATCGTCGCGAACGAGCCGTAAATCAGGCCGTACCCCTGGCTCGCGAACGCGCTTAGGTATACGGCGAAGCCATATTTCGCCAGCTCCCAGCATAGGCCGGCGGCGACGGTCCCGGGCAAGATGCTCAAGAGCCCGACCTTGACGTTGGGGACCATCTTGTAGACGACGAGAAAGAGGAGTATCGTGAATACGGCTCCCAACCCGAGGCTGAATATCGTCCACGTGACCGCGATTATCCGGTCGGGAAAGAGCATCCGCAAGACCTCGTCTCGAAAGACCGAGGCGATTGCGGTCGCGCCAAAGGACAAGATGATAAGCCCGGCTATCATCAGATAAACGACAATTGCTATGAGCCGCTGCAAGATAAGGTTGCGCGTCTCGGCGACCTCGTAGACCGCGTTGAGCCCGATGGCCAAGCCGCCAAAGAGATTGGTCCCCGCCCAAAGAAAACCGATGAGCGCGATAGCGCCGGCGCTCGAGCGCTTGTTGATAAGCTCCTCTATCGTCCCCCCGGCCAAATCGGCGAAGACCGGAAAATTATTGAAGACATAGTCCATGAGCTGCGCGCGCACCGCTTGGTTCTCGAGAACGTAAGCGAGGATAACCCCGGTGAAGAGCAGGATCGGAAAGAGCGAGAAGAAGATGAAAAAGGCGATGCCGCCCGCTAAAAGCGCGCCCCGATGCTCGATGAATTTGGTGTAGACTTCCAGTAAGAATCCGATTAGCGTTCGCGCGAAAGTTATAGCGACCTCCCCCCTATTTTCTCTGCTCGATTAATTCGCCCTTCGCGCCGGAAGTCCTGCTATCTCCATCCGGCCATTCGATTAGCGACCGCTCCAGGCGAAACTCGCGCGCCGCCCCCATCACGGCAAGGCTGTCGATTGCCGCCAGACGTTTTGTCGCGCGGTCGAAATGTAGGAGGTTGAGCGTATACGGTACGCCTTCTCTATTTTGAAACGTCCGAATTCCCGCCCCACCGGTAGTCCCGGCGTTGCTCATAACGTATCCGGCTTTCTCTTTGAGCTGCGCCTTGTGGACATGTCCGCTCAAAACTACCGGTACCCGGCCAAAGAACTCGCCGGCGAGCGCGGAGTTATGGATCGCCAGTATTTGAGGCTCGACGGTCATCGTGTCGATAGTCTCGTCGATTCGCCGCTCCATCGCCGTCATCGAATCCTCGCCGGCTACGTGGGCCTCAAAGGCGTAGGACGCCGGGTCGGGGACGCCCAGAACGGGGATTCCTTCTATCTCGACCGGGGCTCCCTGGAGAACGGTCACATTCTCTACCGATTTCAGATATTCTATCGTCTCCGGAGAGTCGTGGTTTCCGGGGACAAAATAATACGGCACCGGCAACGTCGCGATGCCCTCGATGAGCTTGGTCTCGATCGGTGTGCCCCAGTCGGTGATGTCGCCCGTATCGATGATGAAGTCGGCCTTAAAATCGATGGCGACACGCCGGGTTAGGTCTACCGCCGCCGGGTTGTTGTGGAGGTCCGAGACATGGAGCACCTTGATGGTGTCGTCCCGAAGCGGTTGCCAGGCGTCGACCTTGGAGTAAAAGAGGTTGATATTCTTAGCGATGCTCTTTATCTCCTGACGAAACGCCGCGATATTGCCGAGTTGCTTGGCGATGGCGTCGATAGCCCAAGGCGCCGCCGTCAACGCGCCGCTATAGCGCGGCTGCTTAAAGGCTTCAACGTCGAAGGTTCGGTAGGTCGCCAGCAGCAACGAGCCGACAAGGAAAGCGCCGGCGAGTGCGCCGGCCCCTGCCTTGAGCAGGCGTCTTCTTGGCGTTAACGCGGCCCCGAGGGCGCCCCCGAGCGCCGCTATCGCGATCAGCCGCAATACGAACCGCCTGAAAGCGCTCCGGCCGTCGGCCTCGAGTCTGTCGACCAGCTCGCCGCCATTGTCTATATCGTTTGCGACCTGGGCTAACCGGCTCGGGTAAATACGCTCGAAGGCGACCTTAAGCTTAAGCGGCGTACCATGAGTCCGGGCGGATATCTCGCCGAATGGCGGGATCGCGAGTTCCGTGTCGCCCCGATACGAGGGTGACGCGCTCAAGCCCAACCTGAACCCGTTGATATCATATGAGGACTGGCCGAAGAGCGCCGCGAAGACAACGCTCGCCAACAATGCGGCGGCGAGCGCGAACCACCATGATGAGAGTCTTGCTTTTACTTTTTCCACCATGCAACCACCGTTAGCCTTGCCTGTCCTTATAATTCTAGACGATCCGCGAACAACTGCAAGCACGAGCGCAGGAGGTCAGAGCGGTTGCCGTCGCGAAAAAACAAAACGCAAGGGAAAAAAATCCCCTGCGTTTAAATGCTTGGTCTGACCTCAATCGGGCTTGTACCCAAGAAAAGGGCTTTCTATTTTTCTTTCTCGGCCCCCGCGGGTTGCGCCTCCTCGGCCCCCGCTTCGGGAGTTTCGGCCGGCTCGACCGCTTCGACCTCTTCCTTCGCCGCCTCGACTTTCTCCTCGACGACTTCTTCGGCTTTCTCGGCCTCCGCGCCCATCTTCGCCCGGACCTTGTCGGCTACACTGTCGACGCCGCCGACCATCTGCTCTCTGGCCTCTTCGATTTTGACGCGAAGTACCTGGCCGCGCTCGGAAGCCATTTCGAGGAGCTTCCCCGACTGCTCGCCGTATTTCTCAAGACCGCCTTCCATCGTCTCATCGATTTTCGACTTTATCTGCTCCCGTGTCTCTTTGCCGGTACGCGGCGCAAACAGCAAGCCGCCTATCGCCCCGGCGATACCGCCTATGACAAGCGTTAAAAATCTACCCATTCTACCGTTCTCCTTTTTAGACATACTTGAGCTTCTCTTATCAAACCCCCGCACCGTTCGTGCGGATTATAATACCCTATTGCGGCTTCCTTGAAACTAGCGCTTGCGCGCCAGGACGAACTCGACGAGCATCTCGACGAGGTCGCTAAAGTCGATTCCCTTGGCCGCGGCCGACATCGGCAAGAGACTCGTCTCGGTCATGCCGGGGCTGGTGTTTAGCTCAAGGACATACGGGTTGCCGTCCCCGTCGACCATGATATCGATTCTCGTCACATCCCGACAATCGAGCACGGTATGGGCGCGAATCGCGATATCCTGAACCTTTTTCAAGACATCCTCGGGCAGGCGCGCCGGTATGAAATACTCGGTGTCGCCCATCGTATACATCGACTCGAAATCGAAGAACTCTTTTTTCGTGCTTATCTCGACCACCGGCAACGCTTCCGGATTTTCCTCACCGAGCACACTGACGCTCACTTCGGTTCCCTTGATATATTTCTCGAGGACGACCTTGTCGTCATAGCTGAGCGCGCCGATGAGCGCGCCCGGCAGTTCCTCGACGGAGTGGGCGATTTTAATACCGAGCGCGGACCCCTGGCCGGCCGGCTTTACGACGATGGGGAGCCCTAGCTTGGCCACTACATCGTCGAGGGCGCCCGCGGCCCCCATCTCGCGAAAACTACCCGCGCTCAGGGTAAAGAAGTCCGGGGTGGGGATATCTTTTCGCAAAAATATCTCTTTAGCGAGCGACTTGTCGAACCCGACATGGCTCGAATAGACACCCGGGCCCGTGTATGGAATTCCCATTATCTCGAGGAGTTCCTGGACCGTGCCGTCTTCGCCGTACTTTCCGTGGAGCGCGATATAGACGACATCGACCGGGTTCTGCTTGAGGTTCTCAACGAGATTCTCATCGACATCGAGCTTGAATACCTCGTAGCCCTTCTCCCGCAACGCCTCGTATACCCGATGTCCGCTCTTGAGCGAGACATCGCGCTCGAGCGAGCGTCCTCCCATTAGAACCGCTATCTTCTCGTTCACCGACTCCTCCTCCAATCCCCCGGCGTGCCCGCCGATACAAACCTCAAATCTCAAACATTATTTCTTGTTCTTGTCTTTGCCTGGCGAGTAACCCTTAAAGAGCGACCTGTAGAGGGCTAGTTGTTGTTTCGCCACCGCGCCGAGGCGCTTGATGCCCTCTTCGATCGTTTCGGACGGGCAATACGAGAAGTTAAGGCGAAGGCTGCTGTTTTTTTGAACGCCTACGTAGAAAGCGCGTCCCGGAACATACGCGACTTTCGCCTCGCGAATCGACTCGGCCAGCAGTTCGCCCGAGTCGAGCCCCTCGGGGAGCGTCGCCCAGATAAAGAGCCCTCCGTCGGGCTTCGTCCAGGTGGCGCCCTCGGGAAAGAACTCCTCAAGCGCCCCGATCATGGTAGCGCAGCGTTCCCGGTACAGGTCGACCAGGTCGTCTATGTTCTTCTGCCAGTCAAAGCTGCTTAAGTACTCGTCGGTCACGTGTTGCGAGAATGAGCTTGAGCAAAGATTTGCCGCCTGTTTGGCGAAAATCAGTTTTTCCAAGATAGCCCTGGGCGCCACGACCCATCCCAGGCGCATGCCCGGAGAGAATATCTTAGAGAAGGTTCCGACATAGATTACGCGCTCATCCAGCGACCGCATCGCTATCTCGTCTTCCCCGCGAAAACGGATTTTTCCATACGGGTCGTCCTCGACGACCACGAAGCCGTACTCCTCGGAAAGCTCCAGGATGTGCCTCCGGCGCGCACCGGTAAGCGTGACCCCGGCGGGATTGTGGAAGTTGGGTGTGACGTAGACGAATTTCGGCTGCCGCCCTTCCCTTCGCAGCCTCTCCAGCTCTACCGCCAAGATGTCGGTCCGCATGCCGCAGTCGTCGACCGGGATGCCGACGACCTCGGGTTCGTAGCTCATAAATGCCTGGAGCGCCCCGACATAACTCGGAGCCTCCACGATTATAGTGTCGCCTCGGCTGATAAATATCTTGGCGATAAACTCGAGCGCCTGCTGGGCGCCGTCGGTGATTATGATATCGTCGACGCCGATTCCGGTGTCGATTTCGCCCATGATGGCGGCGATATGGCGCCTCAGCCCCACATGGCCCTCGGACGAGCCATACTGCAGGGCGGCGTGGCCCTCACGAAGCATCACGCGCTGGGTCGCCTCGACGATTTGATTCATCGGAAAGACGCGGGTGTCCGGCATCCCGCCGCCGAACGAGATGACGTCCGGGCGCGCGGCGACCGCGAGCATCTCCCGAACCTCCGATGAGCGCATCTTGTTTACTCGAGTGGCGTAGAGTTCGAGCCACTGGTCAAACCTAAACTCCGTCATATCTTTCCTTTATCGGCATGTCTTTGTATAAAAAAACCCTCTCATCCCAACGGGACGAGAGGTTATCATCTGCTCGCGGTACCACCCATTTTTATCGCTGCCTTACGGCTTCGACCTCAAGGGGTCTGATGCGACCCCGGCTCTAACGTCGCCACCGGTCGGGCCTATTTACCGGCTCGCGCCTGTTGTGTTCAGCCCGACTGCTCCGGGATGGCCTTCCGTGTTAAACCAGGCACCGGCTTCCAGCAACCCGGCTCTCTTGCCCCGTGATTTAACCGTACTCTTCCCATCTACGCATCTGTATTTGGAGTATATTGTGGTATATGATAGTGGAGCCTTACGGCAAAGTCAAACACCTCTTGAGACAGACTTCACAATAAAAGAGCGACCCGGCGCAGGGTGCTTGGAGCCGCTATGAGCAGCCGCGTCGCGCAAGGCTGCTTGACGTGTCGGGGGCGAGCTTCTATACTCAATTATGTCAAAATCACGTTAAAAAAAGTTTTTGCCCTCGTAGCTCAGGGGATAGAGCACAGGTTTCCTAAACCTGGTGTCGCATGTTCGATTCATGCCGGGGGCACAACAGGCGAGCAGGGAATATACAAATCCATCGGTCTTACGATCGGTGGATTTTCCCGTTTTGACAGCCAAACTGACAACCACCGGTGGTAAAACACCTGTTCACACGCTCCATTCTTCTACATGCACTCTATTCCAGCGATGCAGAATAGGGAGAATCGGATCGCCCAATATCAAGGGCAGCGGCGAGAGCGTTAAAGAATGGTGCGCGGCCAATAATGTGAAGGCAGATCGGTTATGGTACCGGCTTCGCAAGCATAAAGCCGATAAGGATGCTCCTTTATTTAAGTCAAACCAATGGCTGCCGGTAGAAGTGCGCGAACACTCACCCACGGGGCAGCAATGGCTGGCTGAAAAAATCAACGAAGAGAAGGAGGGAACTCCGGCAGAGAGTAAGAGTATTTGGTCTGGTATTTGATGGCAGAATTGGGCAACCCGCGTGAGGTCGTAACCATCTCATTTGCGCATCGCGGAGTGATCCATCTCGATACCAAATTCAACATCGTGGGCAAGAATGTCGCGCTGTTTGCTCGTAAGAGCTTTCAGCCTGACACGGTTCGCTGGCTTGAAAGGCATTTTGATCTCATCGAGGCGACCGATGAAGAAACCTGTGGTATTGAGATCAACGCGTTAGCCCTTGGCGGCAATCAGGTGATCGTGCAGGAAAAGAGCGAGCCGCTGCGCTCCGCACGCGGGTTGACGCACACCGTTAGCCCGCCTTCTTGGGTGCCCATTAGCGATAGGCCTCGTCGGAGAGTGCTGTGGTATAAGAACATGATACCCTTGGACTAAAGTACCTGTTCGACTATCTTTTTCTTTGCTATCATTAGCCCATAGAATTATCGTGACGTTATTGGGTAACGGGGCTGATGGTTTTGCTAAGCGATAAGCAAAAGCGGGTTCGATCTCTTCTTGTAATCGTTTTTGTCTGTTTGTCGTTCATGCTGATATTCGTATCATGCTCTCGCACCGTTAAAGACGAAGTGCGCGAAGCACAAACGCCTCCGACCGCTCAATCGCAAGCCGATCTCGACAAAGAGCGCGAGTGGGAGAATGGGCGGCTCGCTCAAGAGCACAGAGCAAAAGCCGATGCCCGGGCAAGGCAACTGTTAGACGAATACGACCTGCATCCCATCGGTGAGCCCGGGCTCATTGCCGGCAGGGAGAATATGCCCGACAGTGCGGACGACTACTTTATGAAAGTTCATAACGACGCGTCGAAAGAGATCGGGCTCGATATGATCGAGCATCTCGACAGACTCGTGGCTAAGCTCACCTACCGGCTCGAAGAATACGCTCAAGAAAGCAAGGGCGAAATCCATGCGCATTTCTTTTACGACGGCACAGGCGAAATCCGCGGCGCTTTTCTAGCAATCGAGCACTTAATGCCCGGAGTCGTTTCTTTAAGAGACAGGTATCACTTTCACCCCGTCGGCCTCGAACCCGAAGCGCTGCGCTTCACCGATATCGAAACGATCACAATCGCAGGGCCCTGGACGGAAAGAGAAGGTTGGCGGTCTATTGCTAGCGTTGTCGACGCGGAGTCGATTGCGAAGATATGTCGGCTTATTGAGAAAGCGCAAGCGCGTAAAGGATTCAAGCCGGGGCCCGGCCCCGGAGAAGAACAATATGGGATTTGGTTCAACTACCCATCCGGCCCGACCATACGCGTTGTGCTTTATTCAAGCGGCGGTAAAGAAATAGTCCGGCCCGATATATTTAGCCGACAATGGCACTACCTTGCACCAAAAGAGCTTAAGCGTGAGATCAAGAAGATAATCTCAAATCTCGTCTATGACAAAGCCGGGAATGCGCCGGGCGATATTATGGAGGATTATTTGAGCGCAAGTCGGCGCAAAGACTGGCAAGAGGTGTACGCTATGTACGGGCGAAACACCGGAGCGCCGCCGCGTGCAAGCTACCTGGCGGAGATGAAGGACTCTAAAGAAACGTTGCTGAGCTTTGAGGTCGGCTCTGTTTTACTGCTAAGCAAAGATATCGCCGAAGTCGAGGTCAGCTTCAAATCCGATGTCAACGGAAACATTGTCACCGGCACCGATGAAAGATGGGGCTGCGTGCGCGAAGACGGTCGCTGGAAAATCAGGTGGATGCCGCGTCAATAATAGTAATGGATGTAGCTTGGATTCTTCGGGCTCGCCATATTCTACCATCACACGTTAGAAAACACGTTAGCGCAAAAACGTCCCTTAATCTTTTGGGGCTTTTCATATCCCTCTCCTTGGCGAGTTTTCCGGCCCTGCGGGTAAAGTTCTGCAGCGAACCGAGACCACGCCGGCCCAGCGGGAGATATTTACCGCTCTGAAGATCAAAGAGCCGCCGAAGTTCTACGAGATAACCCCGTAGGCACTACACGCATTTTAACCGCTTTCTATCCTTGCTGGATAACGCCCTGCTTGGGGCGGCGTTTGTCTACTAACTGTCGAAGTTCGGCCTCCTTCCATCACTTATTATGCTAATTAAACCATCTTGCCGTTGAAGCTCTAGCAGCATCCCTGTCAGCGGCGGTCACGGTTCTGGCATAATCGCTATTGACCAGTACGGTATACATCGTATCAGAGCTTACCGTAGAATGGCCCACTCGTAACGCGTGCCCTAATTCATGAGTTGGGACGCTTTGGACATCATAGTATCCCGCCATTTTAGAATTAGCAAAGGGATAAGAGCTATTGGTGTAAATATCAGTTTCTATGACATATCCATAAGCGGAATGATAAAAAGCGACACACTCTGCTACGATCCCATTCATGCCGTAGCTGTACTTCGTTACGGTTTTTATCCCATTCTGATACGGATAGGTTTCCGCTGTATCGCTGGAGCTTTTATATAAAAACCCCTTGGTCAATTGGGCATTCCAATGGGATATCGCGCTCGCGAATTGCGTCTTGGTCGTGGCTCCGTATGTATTCTGCATCTGGAATGTGCAGGTTTGGAAAGTATTTCCCCATGGTGTCGTAAGAGGATGGGTATAAGCGTAAGCAATTCCTACGCCTAACACTTCTTGGGCGGGGATTTGCAACTGTGCTGCAAAATATTCCTGTATACGCCTGTAGGGCTTGATGGCGGTTTGCCGCTGTTGTTGCTATTTAGCGCGGCGCGGCCTAATAACACAGAGATCAGCAGCAGCAGCAGGACTTCCAGGGCCGATCTTAAAGCAGGCGACAAATCAGGCTCCTCTTTGAGAAGCTGTTTGACATTACCAATAGCGGCATCAACATCGATTGTGTCTATCTTCAATAGCTCCACACAGTCTCAGGGATTTTAATTGACGTAGCTCAGCCCTTTAGGGCTGATAACGGCCATGCATACGCGATTATCAGGGCTAAAGCCCTGAGCTACGGGAGATAAAATATGAGTTGCAAAATCTCTGAGTCTAGTTTTTCGCTTGCGGCTATATTATCTCATAGGTTTTTAAGGCGGGGGTTTTAGTGCTTGTATGGCATTATGCGGCGTTAGAAATAATCGTATGTTCCCGTGATTATCGACGGTAATTTAGCGCCGAGCGAGCCTATTTCAGCAAGCACGGGCGGCTTGTTTGGCGGGCGCTTCAAGTACTTGTGGAAACGCAAATTCATCGCTAAAATCCTGTCAAGAGTTTTTTCAAAAATTTTCGCTGATTAGTTACAATTTTTTTAGCAGTCTTGGCGCCGAAAAAAGCGCGGCTTGAATAGCTACGGGTAGCAATATGCGAGGGACAGCATCTAGCCACGGAATGAATCCGGGCATGCCAAAACAATAATATTACGCCTGAACCTAATGGAGCCGAGTCCTTTATGATACAAACAGCGCTCGCTGCCGGAAGATGTGGTTTGCGTCGGTCTGCGGACGCAATACCTACCTTAGACAGCCTTCTTTGCGGGCATGACCGGCGCGCGTAAGCTTTTGCCGGAAAAGGGAATAATATGGATGTCGGTTCTTTGATTGGGGGCCGTAACCGCATAAACAAGCGACGGCGGCGGCCCCAGCGACAAGCCCGCCGCGCGCGAAGACTAATTCATCTGTTAAAATATACAAATAGGTACTAAGATAAAGTAAGCCGCGCGAGACGCGCGAGACGAGATACGGACAGGATGCGTGTAAATATGTTCTTGGGCGTTAAAGAGAGCCCCGTGCTCGGTAAAGAGCTGTCGGAGTGGCCGCTGGCGCTTCTCGACAATATCGTGCCGGATGTAAAAGTCGTATACAGCGATGTCGATGGGACGCTTTTTGGGCCCGGGGGATGTCTCTTCAAGAACGAAGACCACGAGTATACAGCCGCTGCCGCGCAGGCGATTCTCGCGTGCCACCTCCACCGCATCGATGTCGTTCTGGTCTCGGGGCGCAACCGGCATCAGCTCCACGGAGACGCGCGCATTCTCGGCTTCCAAAACTGGATTGCCGAACTCGGTTGCCAGCTGGTATACGGCATGGGCGAGACGGTAGTCCTAAACGCGGGCGACTTCAGAACCGAAGGAAAGACGGTCTGGGAAGCGATAGAGGCAGGCGGCGCACCGGCATTGCTCCTCGAGTCATATGCGGGCCTGCTCGAGTACCATCTACCCTGGTCGCAAAACCGGGAATGCACGCACATTTTTCGCGGCCGGATCGACACCGAGGAAGCAAACGAGCTGTTGGCCCGCGAGGGCTTTGCGGACGTAAAAATCATAGACAACGGAGAGGTGAGGCGGCGCAGCGAGCGGCTTCGGGCCGATATCCCGGAGATTCATGCGTACCATCTCTTGCCGGCGGCGAGCGGCAAAGCATCGGCGGTGCGAAAAGACCGCGAACTTCGCGCTATTCCCAAAGAGACCACTATCGCGATTGGCGACTCGGCCTCGGATCTCGCGCTGGCGCCCGAAGTCGGCGCGCTTTTCCTCGTCAAAAACGCCATCACCAAAAATTCCGGCCTCCTCGACGCGGTCAAAAATTATCCCAACGTCTTTGTGACCAACCACGCTATGGGAGCCGGGTGGGCCGAGGCCATACACTACCTCATCGGCAGAAAATACGTGTAGCGGCGCCGAGCCGATGCCCTACGCGTCGCTCTCCTCGGGCGCGACCAGCACTATCGTCTCAGCGGTGACAATAGAGTCGAGCGATGGGTCCTTCGACTCGAGAAGCCGCTTGAACTCATGGGCCCCGTATTGCCGACACTCGATCGATTGGGCCAGCGTCTCTTTTATGTAGGCCAACTTGCGCTCAAGGAGCGCCGCGTCGACCTCGCCTACGACTACCAGACGGAGCCCGGACAGCATCTTCTCCGGACGGCTCTCGAACTCGCCATAGACAAAAGCGAGCTGCACACCGTGGAGCTCTTGCAGCTCTTCGCTGAGAAAGTCCGACATACCCTCTGTCTTTATATAAAGACTTCTTAATTCGGGCAAGAGCGCGAACTCCCGGCGTACGCTAAAATGCTTGTGGTTCCCGACCATTCGAGACCTTAGAAGACCGAGCGCTTCGAGACGCTCCAAGTCGCGGCGGACAGCGCTAGGCGGTTCGTCTATCTGACGGCTGATGTCGCGGAGGTAGGTGTCGCATGAGATATCGGCCATAAAGAATGATAACAACTTCGCCATCACCTTCGACCGGATTAATGTTTCGAGCATCTAGGCCGCCTTCACCTCTGTGTTTATTAATAATATACACAATATTGTACATCTATTGTTAACAGGTGTACACCTTTTATTCTAGCGTGAGTCACTCGCTTTGGCTGACGGGCCGAGACTTATTCGCATGAGGTGTAGGCGGGCGCTTGGGGTTTAAGGAGGTTCGGCGCAACCTTGTTCCGACCATAAGAGGCAGCGGTCGTCTCTATGCTTGCTCCAATATGCCGGCGAGTTCCGTCTCCGCCTCGGCGCCGCGCTCAAGCATCTCGGTCATCGTCACAAACTCATAGCCTCTCTCCCGCAGGGCATCGATGACCATAGGCAGGGCATCTACCGTGTTCTGGCGACTGGCTCCTTCGCGCCGGAGCACGGCGCCGCTGTCGTGAAAGAGCAAGATGCTTCCCGGGCGAGTATGGCACAATACGCGCCTCAATATCTTCAAGGGGCTTGTCTGGCGCCAATCGATACTACTGACCGACCACAGAATGAGGCGATACCCCTCATCGTCGACGAGAAGGCGCCGCACGGCGCCGCTATAGATACCCCGCGGCGGGCGAAAGAGCTTGGTTGTTCTGCCGGTGACGCGCTTAATGGCCTGCTCGGTCTTGTGGGTCTGCGCGAGAACCATGCGCCTCGTCGCAGGCACCAGGTCTTTGTGTGTGTAGGTGTGGTTGCCGATGTCGTGCCCCTCCGCGACGATACGGCGGGCGATGTCCGGATATTTTTTGACATGAAGCCCGACCACAAAAAAGGTCGCTTTAACGCCTTTCTCTTTGAGTATGTCGAGAAGCTGGGGGGTATAGGCGGGGTTTGGCCCATCGTCGAAGGTTATGGCTACGATGTCCTCGTGCGGACCGCGCCTGACGATGCCGTCCTGTGAGCCGATGCCGTGGTACTCAAAGTAGCTGACAAACGCGGCCAGGCCGCCCGCACCGGTCAGGCCAAAGCCTACAAAAAGATAGACCGGGTCGATCTCGAACAACCAGCCTATCGATTCCGGCTGCCGCAAAACCGTCGATCCGAAGAGAGCTGCGACCAGAATCACCATCGTACTCGAAAATATTTGTAGAAGCTTTTTCATTCGGTGCTCCGTTTGGCGTCCATAAACCGAGCGACGCGTAAGAAATTATACATTAGAACTCCGCCCTGCCGGGTGTCGAGTCTCTATTGTACTATATTCCTTGCTAACCCCACAGACACTATTTTACATATTGCTAATCAACATTGGCGACTCGCGCAAGAACCATAGCTTCTCCTCAAGGACAAGCTGCTCCTAAGGCTTCTCTAGCGCCTGCTCGATGAGGTAAGCGATGAGTTCGGGGAATTCATAGCCGGCCGCTCGAGCGGCGTCTGGAAAGAGGCTGAGGCTCGTCATGCCGGGGATGGTGTTTATCTCGAGAACATGGGGGGTTCCTTCTTTGTCGACGATTATGTCGACGCGGGAAAACCCGCGGCAACCTATGGCGTTGTGCGCGCGCACCGCCGCTTCTTGGGCACGCCGCTGCTGGTCTTCGGGCAGCCTCGCCGGTATGATATGCCTGCTTAAGCCCGCCGTATACTTTGTCTCATAATCAAAGAAGTCGGTTTCGGTCTCGATTTCGAGTGTCGGCAGCGCGACCGGGTCGTTGCCGAGAACCCCGACGGTTATCTCGACACCTTCGACGAGCTGCTCGACCATTACCTCGGAATCATGCTCCAGAGCGCGTTCGACGGCCTCGACAAAATCCGCCTCCCGCCTGACCAGGCTCATGCCGATTGTGGAACCTTCGGAGATGGGTTTTACGACACAGGGAATGCCGGTAGTCCGGAGCGAGCCGGCGAGCACCTCCTCGCTATCTTTGGCATAGTCGCGGGCACAAAATAATTTGTAAGGGGGCGTCTCGACGCCGGCGGCTTGAAACAGCCTCTTCGACATCGCTTTGTTTATGCCTATGGCGCTGGCCATAACGCCCGACCCCGTGTAAGGCAAGCCGAGTATTTCCAGGAGCCCCTGGACCGTTCCGTCCTCGCCAAACTTTCCGTGCAGAGCGATAAAGACGACATCCGGCTTGAGCCGAAGGAGTTCCTCGGCCACGTTCTCGTCGAGGTCTACCTTAAAGGCCTCTTCTTCCTTGTCGAGCAGCGCCCGGTAAATCCGCTCACCGGTCAAGAGCGATACGTCTCTCTCAGCGGAACGGCCGCCCATCAAGACCGCGACTCTTTTCTTCACAACAAACCTTCCCGCAAAGCTATGCCGCCGGGTGTGCCCCACGCTTGGGCGCGCTCCCCGCAAGCACTCCGAGCCGGTATCCCGCCTCGGAAGACCGGCATGACTATACTTCATTTAGATGAAACTCTTCAAGCTGGGCTTTGATGCTGTTGAGCCTTTTGCGCAGGCTTCGCTCCTGCAACCCCACCACTTTTTCGAGCCGCAGGGCGGCGATGTCGATGCCGCTCTTGGCTCGCTCAAAGAAGTCCGCGGCGTTGTAGATTAGACCACTCGCGCGGCGAGAGAGACGCGCTCTGGTCTCAATGCCGGAGCCGGGCGCCATCATAACACCCGCCGCCACCCCCAGCAGGGTGCCCGAGAGCAAGCCTAATCCGAACTCGGCTACGCCAAAGCGCTTGACTTTCATTTGAATCCTCCGTTTGTGGCCGTTTACTCCATTATAACCGCTTGGCCGTCTCAATCCAAACCTATTGTCATCGTCGGCGCAGTCTCCACAGGCAGCCTGCCCGGACGCGCGGATCGATTATCTCGGACGCCCGCCAAGCGTTGAGCAAAGGTTCGGGAACCCATCCTTTGTGCCCCGAGGCTCTTGCGTCAAACCTACAACACTACGCTCTCGAGGTCTTCTCCGGAGAGACGCGCTATGATTTGTCTAAGCTCGTCCTCGGTTCCGAAGTGAATCTCGAGTCTTCCCTTTTCGCCCTGGGTCTTTATCTTCACCTTGGCCGATAGCCGCCGTGATAGGTCTTTAGCGGCCCGTTTGTAATGGAGCGGAGTCGTGTGAGCCGCCTCTTTTTGCGGTGCTTCCTTCCATAGCGCGGCTAACGCTTCGACCTGGCGAACCGATAGCGCGTCGCGCAGAACGCGCTCGGCCAACCGCAACCGGAACTCCTCGCCGTCTACCGCCAAGATCGCCCTCGCGTGGCCCGCGGAGAGTTTTCCCTCGACGACAAGCGCCTTTACCTGCTCGGGAAGTTGGAGCAGGCGAACGGTATTCCCTATCGTGCTGCGGTTCTTGCCGACCTTCCGGGCGACCTGCTCCTGGGTGAGGTCGAAATCCTCGATAAGGTGGTAGTATGCCGCCGCCTCCTCCAGCGCGTTGAGGTTCTCGCGCTGGACGTTTTCTATGAGCGCTATTTCCAGCGCTTCGCGGTCCGAGGTGTTTTTAATAATAGCCGGCACCACCTCGAGCCCCGCTTCTTTTGCCGCACGCCAGCGCCTCTCACCCGCGATAAGCTCGAAGAGTGAGCCGGTTTGGCGAACGACGATCGGCTGTACGAGGCCATGCTCCTTGACCGAGCAGACCAGTTCGGAAAACGCGGTCTCGTCGAAATAGCGGCGCGGCTGGTTCGGGTTGGGCACTATCTTTGTGACTTGAACATATTTAAGTGCGGCGGACATGTCTCCGCTGATTATCAAGGGTAAATCCATGTCTTGCGTCAGGCCCGGTATCAGGGACTCAAGACCCCTGCCTAATCCTCTTTTCTGCACGTGATATCACTTCCCCTGTAAATTGTTGATAGGCTTTTGCGCCTTTTGATTCGACGTCGAACCGGTTTATCGGCACCCCGAAGCTCGGCGCTTCGCTGAGGCGTACGGTTCGAGGTATGATCGTCTCGAACACCAGTTCGTGGAAGAACTTCCTGACCTCGTCGATGACCTGCTGCGATAGTCTCGTGCGAATGTCCCGCATCGTCATAAGGACGCCGGCGATTTGCAAATCCGGGTTTAGATGCGTCTTTACCAAGCGGACGCTTTCAAGGAGCTTACTCAAGCCCTCTAGGGCGTAAAACTCGCATTGTACCGGGATTATGACCTCATCCGCCGCAGTCAGCGCGTTGATAGTCAAAAGGCCGAGCGACGGAGGGCAATCGATGATGATATAATCGTAGCGACCCTTGACCGCCGATAGGGCCCGCTTTAGTTTTTGCTCGCGCGAGAGCGCCGAGACCAGCTCTATCTCCGCCCCCGCCAACTGAACCGTTGAAGGCGCCATCGCCAGGTTCTTGATCGAGGTCGCGGTGACGATGTCTCTCAGCGGCACCTCGTCGATTATCGCGTCGTAGACACATCTCTCCAGCGACTTCTTGTCGATGCCCAAGCCGCTGCTCGAGTTGCCCTGGGGGTCGAAGTCTACCAGCAGAACCTTGTGGCCGGCGTCGGCCAAGTATGCGCTGAGGTTTATCGCGGTGGTGCTCTTGCCGACGCCGCCTTTTTGGTTGACGACGGCGTACGTTAGTCCCCTGCGGTCGCCCGCGAGTATTTTGGGGGGGGTGTCGCTCAAAGGCGCCTTCTCTCCCCGAATCTCCTCTTCAATCTGCTGTAGCCGTCGCGAAAAGAGGTTTATTGCCATTGTCCCCTGCTTATTACGGTGTCTCAATAAAACGTTCTTTGGTGCCGCGCTTACTACCTGATCGGCCTTTTAGCCGGTACGCCCGCTCGGCGCGGGTATGTTTCCCCGCTCGGCGCTACCTTCGTCATAGCGACAAGATAACGCTTCGCATTAAGAAATGGTACCACAACTTCAGCGACCTCATCAATGCGACCGCCGAGCAAATTCAAGGCCTGTTTTACGCCTTCGACCTCATCTCGTGCGCCCTTGGCCTTGTAGCAAAAGAACCTCCCACCTACTCTGAGCAGTGGAAGCGCATACTCCACAAGGACCGCCAAATCGGCGACGGCCCTCGATACGGCGTAAGAAAAAATATCGCGATTTTCCATACGCTTTCCGAAGTCCTCGGCTCGTTCGTTCGCGACCATCGCGTCTTCGAGGCCGAAAAGGTCGATTACGTGCGCGAGAAAGGAGCTTTTCTTGGCTGAGGACTCCAGCAACGTCAGCTTGAGGTCGGGGCGGACCAGCTTGAGCGGTATTCCGGGCAATCCGGCTCCGGCGCCGATGTCTACCAGGCTCGAACCAAGCGCCGGCTCGAACCGCGAAAGGAGCGCTATCGAGTCGAGGAGGTGTTTTACGACCATCTCCCGAGTGTCGGTTATCGAGGTCAGGTTGAACCGCTCGTTCCACGCCGCAATCTCCCCGAGATATGCCAATAGCGCCTCTGCTTTGCCGGGGTCGAGGGCGATGCCGAGTTCGTCCGAACCCTCCAGCAACAACTCGCGCGGCGATTTCTCTGTCGTCAAGGCGGCTCCTTTACATGGGGCTTCGTGCTTTTCTTTGTTCGAGGTGGACAAGGAGGGCGTTGATATCGGCCGGGGTCACCCCGGAGACGCGCGACGCTTGGCCCAACGAGCGCGGCCGCACCTGCGTGAGCTTTTCGCGGGCCTGAATCGAGAGGCCGTGGAGGTGCGTATAATCGAGTTCGGCGGGGATACGGCGCGCTTCCAGCCTCTTAAACTGCTTGACCTGTGACATCTGGCGCCGGATATAGCCCTCGTACTTCACTTCGACCTCGACAACGAGGCGCTCCTCCCCTGTAAGTCGTTTCAGCTGCGGCGCAAACCCCTCGATGTCGGCGACCGTGATTTGTGGACGCCGGAGGAGATCCGCCGCGGACATCGAGCGGTCGACCGGGGTGGTTCCCGCCCCGACCAGCATGTCGTTGAGGGTATCCGTGGGCTGGATAATCGTCGACTCCAGGCTGCCCGACACCTCCGCCGTCAGGCGCTCTTTCTCTTCGGTCCGGCGACGGCGCTCGCCGTCGATGAGGCCGAGCTCAAAAGCCAAACCCGAGAGCCTGATATCCGCGTTGTCGGAGCGGAGCAGCAGGCGGTACTCGGCGCGCGAGGTAAACATCCGGTACGGCTCGTCCACCCCCTTGGTAACCAGGTCGTCGATGAGGACACCGATATAGGCCTGGGAACGGTCTAAAACAAAGGGCGCGCGTCCCTGTATTTTTAAAGCGGCGTTAATTCCCGCCATCAACCCCTGGGCCGCGGCCTCTTCATATCCGGAGGTACCGTTGATCTGCCCGGCGGCATAAAGCCCCGGGACCGCTTTGGTCTCCAATGTCGGATAGAGCTGGTCCGGATAGATGAAGTCATAGGCGACCGCATAGCCCGGGCGCATGATGCGGGCGTTCTCGAGGCCGGGG